>DATINK010000190.1:0-7560 GCA_035474355.1 Chitinophagaceae bacterium
ATTGGCAATGGTAGATGCATCCATAGGTGGAAAGAACGGGATCGATGTGGAAGTATATAAAAATATGGTCGGGACCATTCGCCAACCGGCTTTCATCCTGTATGATAGCAGCTTCCTTGACAGTCTTCCTGGAAATGAATGGATCAACGGGTTTGCCGAGATCATCAAACATGCTTGCATAAAAGACAGGGCCATGTTCCTGCAACTCGAAAAAAATACAATTGAGAAGTGGAGAAAAAATAAGAGAGACAGGAGCGAATTGATACGCCGGAACGTTTTATTGAAAACAGGGATCGTGAGGCGGGATGTTACGGAAAAAGGGGAGAGGCGGTTACTGAATTTCGGGCATACACTGGGACACGCCCTGGAAAACCAATATGAATTATCTCATGGGCAGGCGATCTCAATTGGTATGGCGAAGGCCTGCCGGATCTCGGAATCTATTACCGGCTTCCCGGACGCAAAAAGAGTAACCGGGTTATTGAATCGCTATGGCCTGCCAACGGATGCAGTTTATAATAAAAAGAAAGTTTTCGAAGTATTGAAGATGGATAAGAAAAGAGAAAAAAAAGAGATGAATTATGTGTTGCTGGAAAGAATCGGTAAGGGACTGATCAAAAGTATACCCTTGAAACAATTGGGAAAGTTCGTGTAAGGTTTATCATCATGTATGTTAGTATATCTCCATCTGAACTGAAAGGAAGCGTCCAGGCGCCTGCTTCCAAGAGCTCCATGCAAAGAGCTTTGGCTGCCGCTTTATTGACAAAAGGAAAATCGATTATTCATAACCCCGGGCACAGTAATGATGATAAAGCCGCGAAAGAAATAATTATAGCATTAGGAGCGGAAGTGAAGGAATTGAGTGGCGAGTGGCGAGTGGCGAGCAGGGGGATGCATCCGGTTTCATCTGAAATTAATTGTGGTGAATCAGGATTAAGTATAAGAATGTTCACACCCATTGCAGCTTTGAGTGAGAAAGAAATTATTGTTACAGGTTCAGGGAGTATTCTGTCAAGACCGATGGATTTCTTTGATGAGATTTTGCCAAAGTTGGGTGTTAAGATCAAAAGTAACAAGGGCAAATTGCCAATCGTAATTCAAGGTCCCATACGACCAACGAATATTGAAATAGATGGCTCATTAAGTTCACAGTTTCTTACAGGATTGTTAATGGCTTATGCGGCAGCTGATGCCTGCCATGTTACTATCAAAGTGAATGATCTTAAAAGCAAGCCCTATATTGATCTTACCCTGGAAGTGATGAGACAATTCGGGCTTAAACTACCTGTCAATAATAGTTACGCGGAATTCTATTTTGATAGAACTAATCACGAACAGGTATCGCAAGATCATGAATATACAGTAGAGGGCGATTGGAGCGGGGGAGCATTCTTACTGGTAGCAGGTGCGATCGCCGGTCCTGTTACTGTAAAAGGATTGGACGTAAAATCAACACAGGCTGATAAAAAAATACTCGATGCATTAGCATTGGCACGTGCAGGAATTTCTATCGAAGGAAAAAATATTACAGTAGATCCCGGGGAATTAAAAGGATTTGTATTTGATGCAAGCGATTGTCCCGATCTTTTTCCTCCCTTGGTCGCATTAGCCGCCTATTGTAAAGGAAGAACAACGATCTATGGCGTTAGCCGCTTATTGCATAAAGAAAGTAACCGGGCATTAACGCTCCAGGACGAGTTTGATAAGATGGGCGTTTTGATCAAACTGGAACGTGATGAAATGCTCATCCAGGGCAATGGCAGGTTAAAAGCGGCAGATATCTATTCCCATCACGATCATCGCATCGCCATGGCTTGCTCGGTAGCTGCATTGAAAGCAGAAGGAACGACTGTCATTGAAGAAGCGATGGCTGTTTCAAAATCTTATCCCGGGTTTTATGACGATTTGAAAAAGCTGGGGGCTGTACTATCTTTATCCCTTCAACCATTCAATTTATAATACGTGAATTCATTTGGACGAATATTCCGTGTCTCCATTTTTGGCGAATCGCATGGCGAATCAGTCGGTATTGTCATCGATGGTTGCCCGGCAGGCTTATCACTTACCTTGAATGACTTTCTTCCCGACCTCGAAAGAAGAAAAGGCGGCACGCAGAAAGGCACAACACCCCGGCAAGAAGAAGACCTGCCGATTTTTAAAAGCGGTTTATTTAATGAAAAGACAACTGGTGCACCCATCACGATCTTATTTGAGAACAAGAATGTGCGGAGCAGCGATTATGAAAAACAAAGAGCCATTCCCCGGCCTGGTCATGCAGATTTTGTAGCCAGGAAAAAAGCTGGTGGATTTGAGGATTATCGCGGAAGCGGCCACTTCAGCGGGCGGCTGACGGTCGCCTTAGTGGCAGCAGGGGTCATCGCAAAGAAATTATTAGGTCAGGTTCAAATTAGCTCTGAAATTCAGGAGATTGGAGGTGAAAAGGACCTTGAAAAAGGACTTAATAAAGCCATCGCTAATAAAGATTCTATTGGTGGTATCGTTGAATGCAGGGTGAGTGGTTTGCCGGTAGGACTGGGAGAGCCGTTTTTTGATTCTGCCGAATCATTACTGGGTCATATGGTATTCGCCATTCCTGCTGTCAGGGGGATAGAATTCGGGACCGGTTTTGCTGCGGCGCGGATGTTTGGGTCTGAGCACTACGATGCGATCATAAATATGGAGGGAAAGACAAAGTCTAACCATGCGGGAGGAATTGTCGGCGGCCTGACCAATGGAAATGAACTGGTATTCCGTATCGCGATAAAACCCACTTCTTCCACGCCAAAAGAACAAACCACGCTGAATTGGGAAACTGAAAAAGTAGAAACTGTATCGGTGAAAGGGAGACATGACTTATGCATCGCTTTGAGAGTACCTGTGATACTGGAAGCAGTTACCGCGATCGTACTAACCGATCTGATGTTACTGGAACAACAGATCAAAAAAGTATTATAAGCTCAGTTTTTGAATTTGTTGAACGAAATGTCAAGCACTTCATATTTATCTCCATTGGCAAGGAAATAATGCCACCATTCGGTTTCGAAGGCTTTGAAGCCATGTTTCTCCATCGTCGTCTTTAACAAAGCCCTGTTTTGTAGAACTTCTTCCGGCAAACTGGTAAAATCCTGGTGGGCCGTATCGCTGAAATTATCAAAGCCTGTTCCCATGTTCAATTCCTCTCCTGTCTTTAAGTTGATGATCGTGAGATCGACGGCGATTCCCTTATTATGCCCGCTTCCCCTGGATGGATTGGCAACATATCTTTCATCTTTGATCAGTTCCCAGAAGGCAACGGTTACCGAATAGGGCCGGTACGCGTCAAAAATTTTCAGCCCCAATCCCTTTGGTTTGAGTTCGTCCATCACTTCTCCCAGCGCAATGGCGGCGGGAAGGCGCATATATGTCTGGGAAGTATGTTCCGGGTACATGGCCCGGTGGGTGAAATTATTCGTACCTGCATACCTCAGGTCATATACCAGGCTGGGTATAAAAGTCTTCACTTCGATCATTTTCTTTTCAGCATCTGCTTTTACCTGTTTCTTATATTCTTTATATTTTTCTGTAACCAGCAGTGGAACCGCAGTAGAGTCCTGGGCACATAATTGTGGGGAAATCCATGTTGAAAAAATAACAAAACCTGTAAGAAGAATAAGGCGGGGATTTCTTATTTTGTAAGTCATACAGGCAGGTGAAACAGTTCCTGAATTTACCATAAATAAAGGATATTCGCCCTTTCCACACACTAACATGATTCAAAAGATCCGCCCCGTACAATTTGCTATTGTTATTTTCCTGGTACTTCTTGCTTCCTGTCACAGGGCAGGCAAAAAGCCCGGAACAAATATCGCGCGCTCTCCCCGTGCCGTACAGCCTCTTTTACCCGATTTGATCAGGGATTGGTTGAATTATATCCAGGCGCATGAGGGCAAAATAGATGATTCATCGGCTCTTTCACAGGCAGCGATCACCAAAAAGATCTATGAGCAAGTTGAATTTGCACCTGCCTGGAGCAAACAGGGGAATTGGAATGAAATGGGCGACTCCATCCTGTTATTTATTGAACACGCGAAGTTGTTCGGATTATTTCCAGAAGACTATCATGGGCGGGAATTGAAACAGATCCGCACTTTATTCTATAACGACAGTTCAGGAAAAGGCGAGAGGAAGGACGCCGGTATTTGGTCGAAAGCCGATGTATTGATAACGGATGCCTTTGTACAGGCGGTCAAAGACCTCAAATTAGGCCGACTTCAAAACGACAGCATCACGCTCCGGAAAGATTCAGTGCTTACTGATGAATTCTATTTACAAAAGTTTAATGAATTGCAAAAGAACGGCGGATGGTCGATACTCGTGCGTTCATTGGAACCGTCTCATCCCGGATACCGACAACTGAAAGCAGCCATTCCACGATTCCTGGATAGTATCGATGGCCGCGTATTCACAAAAGTGCCATCCCGTGAAAAAGATCCGAAGAACTTCAAACCGGCGCTTCAAAAGAGATTATTTGAAGGTGGTTTCCTCGCTACGGATTCGGTGGCTGCCGATTCAGTCACCTTGGCTGCTGCGATTAAGAAATTCCAAATTAAAAAAGGAATTACAGCAGATGGACGGGTAGGGGAAATGACCATCCGGATGCTGAATACTTCCGACAAGGATCGATTTATCAGGATCGCCCTCAGCATGGACAAGTATAAAATGCTTCCGGAAACTATGCCTGCACGGTATATCTGGGTGAATTTACCCGGTTATTACCTGGTTGTCCGGGAAGGTGATTCTATCCGTTTGACTTCAAAGATCGTTTGTGGCAGACCCATGAACAATACACCCCAGCTTACCAGCGCCATTTCAGAAATGATCACCTATCCGAAATGGACGGTACCCGCAAGTATCATCCTGAAAGAGATATTACCCGCACAAAAAAGAAATTCGGGTTATTTGACTAAAAAAGGGTTCAGCCTGGTAGACCGGAAAGGAAATGAAGTTGACCCGCTTTCGGTGGATTGGTCAAAATACAACAAAGGAATTCCTTATAGCGTGGTGCAGGGAAGCGGGGATGCAAACGCCCTGGGTGTTTTCAAATTTAATTTCAGTAATAATTATTCAGTTTACCTGCACGATACCAATCAACGGTATTTATTCGGCCTGCCTTCCCGGGCGCTCAGTCATGGTTGTGTGAGGGTACAGGAATGGCAACCACTTGCCCGGTATATTCTGCGAAATGATAGCCCATCCGGTGAAAGCGAAGCTAGCAGGGCGAGACAGGATTCCATGTCAAACTGGCTCGCACACAAACAAAAGCATAGTATCCCGGTGCGTAATCGCCTCCCTTTATTCATCCGTTATTACACTTGTGAAGGAAAAAACGGGAACATCGTCTTTTATGACGATATATATGGTGAGGACCGCCTCCTGGCCCAAAGGTATTTTGCTGGTAAATAGGCAGCTGAATTGGCCCGGGTAGGGTGGGTAAAAAAAGCCGGTTTCTGCAAAAAGAAATCCTCCCAAAGCCGTGAATATTAACTAAATAATTTATTTTCGGATGTAGAACATACCTGTTATTTTTGTTCTGTTTAAAACCAAACTATCTCGCTATGAAGAAGTTATTTGCAGCCTTCTTTGCTTTTCAGCTTTTGATATCGGTTAGTCATGCGCAGGAATCTGAAGTCAGGCCCAGGGCCATAGGCATCAGTTTCTTCCTCAACGATTTTGTAACAGCTAACCGCATACGCACTACTTCCCTCAGTTCTGTGATCCGCGATAGGAAATTCGCAAAGCTGAGCCAGATGTCTGCCGGTATGGCAATTAACTACTTCAACGGCATAACCAAGCATATTGATTTTGCAGCTACACTCGGGGGCTCATTTGTAAACTACCCCATGCCTAACAAAGTATTTGACAACGATAACCTCCTCCTCGAAGCCTCTGCGATGGTCAATTTAAAAATGACCACAGAAAAATACTGGGTTCAGCCTTTTATTATTGCAGGGGTCGGTGGACATCGCTATAAAAATTATTACGGCGCCTTTATGCCGCTGGGTCTCGGACTGAAAGTCAATCTTTTCGACGAAGCACACTTTTTTATCACTTCGCAATACCGCGTCGCGATCACTACTGAGACTTCCAACTATCATTTCAACCACGCCATAGGTCTTGCCATGGCACTGGGCAAGAAAAAAATAGTAGTTCCACCTCCTCCGCCACCACCTCCACCACCGGTTGATACAGATGGTGATGGTATTACGGACGATAAGGATAAATGTCCCACGGTTCCTGGTGTAGCTAAATATGATGGCTGTCCTGTTCCGGATACCGACAAAGACGGCATCAATGATGATAATGATAAATGTCCCACTGTTCCGGGTCTTGCCCGTTACGATGGTTGCCCGATACCGGATACAGACAAGGATGGCATCAACGATGAAGAAGACAAATGTCCCAATGTTCCGGGAGTAGCCCGTTACCAGGGTTGCCCGGTTCCTGATACGGACGGGGATGGTGTCAACGACGAAGAAGACCAGTGCAGGACTGAACCAGGTCCACGTGAGAATAAAGGATGCCCGGTTATTTCAGAAGAGGTGAAGAAAACAGCTGACTATGCTGCGAAGAATATTCTCTTTGTTACCGGAAGCTACAAACTGGTTGCTTCTTCATTCAAAGGTTTGGACGATGTTGCCAAGATACTGAACGATAACCCGAAAATGATCCTTGCGATTGACGGGCATACTGATAATGTAGGCACGGATGCATATAACCAGACACTCAGTGATAACCGCGCCGGCGCTGTCAAAGCTTACTTTGTGAAAAAAGGAGTGGATGCCAGCCGGATCACGTCTACAGGTCATGGAGAAGGCAGCCCGATTGCTGATAATGCCACAGCTGAAGGACGTAAAGAGAATCGCCGCGTTGAACTGAAGATCACTTACGGACAATAATAAAGATCATCATCTAATCATAAGGCCCTCATTCGGGGGCCTTTTCTTTTTACAAATAACCGGTCAAACTTAATGATTCTTTATTCTCTGTTCCTGGTATCCAGTACGATCTTTCCGTGATGCAGGTATTTCCCAAAGCTGATCCCAAATGCACGGTGTTTGATCTCGGGGCCCTCATCGGCGTTAGAAATGCTGGAAAGTCCAAGGCTATAATGAGCATAGATCATGAATCCATTCGCTGTTTCATATCCCAGCATGGCGAGGAAATTGAAAGAAACATATCCATAATCGGCAAAACTGAATTTCATCTTCCGGCTGACAGAACCACCCGATTGTAAATTATACTTCTCATGGCCGAAAAGCTGGACATCCATGGAAGGGCCGGCCTTGATATAAAAATGATTGGGTGCTGCGCCTAAGTCAACCTGTAATAACGGTGCGAGTTCAAAACAATGTACGCGGATATTATTATCGCTTGCATTGACATCGGGGGGCGTTGCAAAACGGTTAAAAGTGACTTTATATCCTTTTAAACTATAAAAAAAAGCAGGGGTAAAGAAAAGCCGGCTTTCAAATGGAATCTTTATACAAGCGCCTGCCTGTAATCCATAATTCATTTTGGTAG
>DATINK010000191.1:0-3372 GCA_035474355.1 Chitinophagaceae bacterium
CTCGAAAAATGATCAATAAAAGAAGACATGAGTAAAGAAATCACATCAAGGGCAACCGATTATTCACAATGGTATAATGACCTGGTGATCAAAGGAAGCCTTGCCGATTATTCGGCAGTGAAAGGTTGTATGGTCATCAAACCCTATGGCTATGCACTTTGGGAGAACATGCGGGACGCTTTGGATAAAATGTTCAAGGATACCGGCCACGTGAATGCCTATTTTCCTTTACTGATCCCCAAAAGCTTTTTGAGCAAGGAGGCGGCGCACGTGGAAGGCTTTGCAAAGGAATGCGCCGTGGTCACGCATTATCGTTTGAAAAATGATCCTGATGGAAATGGCATCATCGTGGACCCGGATGCAAAGCTGGAAGAAGAGTTGATCATTCGCCCTACGAGCGAAACCATCATCTGGAATACTTATAAAGACTGGATACAATCTTACCGCGATCTGCCCCTGCTCATTAATCAATGGGCGAATATTGTCCGCTGGGAAATGCGCACGCGGCTTTTTCTCAGAACGACAGAATTTCTCTGGCAGGAAGGACATACGGCGCATGCTACCCGGGAAGAAGCCATTGAAGAAGCAAGAAAAATGCTGGATGTCTATTCCACATTCGTGGAGGAATTCATGGCGGTGCCTGTCATCCGCGGAATAAAAACGGAGACTGAACGTTTCGCCGGCGCTGAAGACACTTATTGCATTGAAGCCATGATGCAGGATGGAAAAGCATTACAGGCCGGGACCTCTCATTTCCTGGGTCAGAATTTTGCCAAAGCCTTCGATGTAAAATTCCTGAGTAAGGATAATCAAATGGAATTTGTTTGGGCCACCAGTTGGGGCGTGACCACAAGATTGATTGGTGCCCTCGTGATGGTACATAGTGATGACCAGGGATTGGTATTACCACCGAAAATTGCGCCCATACAGGTGGTGATCATACCGGTTTATAAAGGCGATGACCAAAAAAAAGAAATTGATACTAAGGCCAAAGAGATCATGGCAGCTTTGAAAGAACTGGGGATACGCGTGAAATATGATGATAATGATAATGCCCGTCCCGGATGGAAATATGCTGAGTATGAATTGAAGGGTGTGCCGGTCAGGATGGCGCTCGGAGCCCGCGACCTGGAGAAAAACGTGGTGGAAGTGGCGCGCAGGGATACCAAAGAAAAAAAAGTAGTATCCCTGGATGGCATCAATGATTTTATCGTCACCATGCTCGCCAGCATACAGGAAGAACTTTTCAATAAAGCCAGGTCATTCCGTGATGATCATATTACACCGGCTGAGGACTGGGAAGAATTTGAAAAACTCCTGGACGAGAAGGGTGGATTCATTGCCGCCCACTGGGATGGTACGGCTGAAACGGAAGCGTCGATCAAAGACAAAACAAAAGCCACGATCCGGTGCATTCCCCTTGATAATAAGCAGGAAACAGGTAAATGCATCCTGACGGGTAAACCCTCCGTGCAGCGTGTTTTATTTGCAAGAGCGTATTGAAAGCCCTAAATTTATCATTATCAAAATCAACAAAAATGGAACAACAAAACCAACCACTGTTTCAGTTAAATCTTGACGCCCAGAATGGTTATACGCTTCGCAGCGCAGCTTCCTGGAGCAAAGTCCTGGGAGTAGTCAGCCTGATCATGGGTATCCTGCTTGTTATCATGGGCATTATTGTACAAAGTGCGCTCAGTTCAGCCGGGGGAGGGAGACTCTATGGCATGCGCAACGAACAACAGACCATGGCCAATGTCGGGATGGTCATGTATATTATTTTTGGTATTGTTTTCATCATCAGCGCGATCTTTTCTTTGAATTTTGGGAACAAGATCGGTGCAGCCATGAAAGCGAATGATCAAAATGCATTGAATGCCGGTTTTGCCGGAGCCCGTAACTTTTTTGCTTTCTGGACCATCCTGCTTATTATTTGTTTATTGCTGGTCCTGATCGGTGTTGCGGGGTTGTTATCAGCCTCTGGTAGCCGTTAGATCATAGAGGTCATATAAGTCATAGAGGTCAAATGGGTCATATAGGTGATGTAAAACCTTATGACCCATTTGACGCATTTGACCCCATATGACAGAATTTGAGCTCTACTTTGTTGACAGGTAGTTATAATCTTTCATGACTACGTCCAGGAAATCGTAAGGTGCAAGGGATGAACTGATACTGAGGTGGGACTTGATCTTTTCAGAGGCTGAATAAGCCATATTGAAATCCCCTTTTTTGCGGGCTGTTTCCAATATGCTTTTAATGGCATTGATATCCCTGTCGCTGAGTTGCATGATCTGGGGAAAGACCGGGATATAGTTATCCGACACCACCATAAATACGGTGTCTTCGATACTCGCTTTGGTTTGGGACCGGATCAGGATCGTTTTGGCTAAAATATCTCCCAGTCGCTGTCCTTTTTTGGTAGAGACTACTAATGCGATATCCGTGACCAGGAATCCAAATCCTGCCAGGATGATAAATAACATCTCATAATTGCCGCTATAGATGGCGATAAAAGGAATGAGGAAGATGAGCATGACGATCCAAACATCTGAAACGCGGAGGAACCAGCGGATCAGGAACTGGCTGATAGAGGGCCTTCCTCCATTTTCATTCACCACGCGAAGCCCCATGATCTTTTTGCCGAAACTCTGGCCATTCATCGTGATCTCCAGTAACAGGTGATAGGTGAAGATGGGGAGAAGGATCAGCAGCTTGATGGCACTTCTCCTGACCTCAGCCGATGCTGAATAACCTAAATGATCTAACGTATCATAAATGGCGTAAGCAATGCGCAGGTAGAAATACTGGATCAGCATATCGATGAGCAACGCAAGGAAACGCCGGTAAAATTCAGGCACCTCGAATTCCAGGTCGATATTAAAACTCGTGGGTACTTTAATAATACTCATGCGGGACGATTCTAAGAATGGTTAAATTAATACTTTTTTGGGCAGAGAAGGAAAGGGCCCAATGAATGGGTTGTAAAAAACAGTATTTTACAAACTAAAACCGCCCGGAATTGAGAGAGGCCCTTTTTATCAACAAAAATAAAGATCGCTGGGAGAAAATTCAACACATGCCCTCGCTGGATGCGGATGACATGGCGAAGGATTTTACCCAATTGTTGGATGACCTGGCGTATGCCAAAACTTTTTATCCCAGCAGCCGGGTTACCAATTATGTCAATACCCAGGCATCGCGGATCTACCTCAGCATTTATGCGAATCGAAAAGAGGAATCCAACCGCCTTGTTACTTTCTGGAAATATGATCTGCCGCTCACGATCCGCAAACACCACCGCGTCATTTTTTTCTGCCTGATCATTTTCCTGGTATTCTTTGCCATTGGTTTTTTTTCAACCCTCAAGGA
>DATINK010000192.1:0-3525 GCA_035474355.1 Chitinophagaceae bacterium
TGAAGGGAGTTACCAGGATGGAAAAGCCCAGGGACCCTGGAAATTATATTTCCAAAATGGAAAATTGAAATCAATAACAAATTATGCAGGAGGCGTCGAGGATGGTGAGTACCAGGAATATTTTGACAATGGGGTTTTATCCACTAAAAGCATTGTCAAAGATGGTAAGCTGTCCGGGGAAGTTGAATATTTCGGGCCCGACGGGAAACGGTTTTGTGTTTTTGAATTTGATAATAATATGATCAAAGCTGCCCGCTATTATGATAAAACAGGAAAGGAGATCAGCCGTTCTGAAAAAAAATCAAAGGTGCTGAACCTGGCCAATTATACGCATGATGGTTATAAGTATTCACAAGCCCAGTACAATGATAAAGGAGAGCTGAATGGCAAGCAGACCTATTACTATAAAACAGGAGCTGTCAGCAGTGAATATATTTATAAAGACGGACTGCTGGATGGCCCTTCGGTGGACTATTATCCCAATGGTAATAAGCAAGCCACGGTGGAATACAAAGAAGGAGTGAAACATGGCTACCAGAAAAACTGGTACAATAACGGGCATTTGCAGGAAGAAGGCTGGTACCAGGATGGGAATTTACAGGGTTGCTGGAAGACCTATAACGAACTGGGCGACCTGACCATTCAATCATATTACCTGGATGATGAATTACGCGGATATAAGGAAGAATACCATCCCAATGGCAAACTGGATTGCGAAACAAAATACGAAGAGGGCACCATTGCCCTTTTTATACAGTATGACAGCACGGGCAAAGAATTCAAAAGATGTATTTTGAAAAACGGGACGGGTGCATTTACTATCTATCATGGTAACAATAATCTCTATATTAAAGGCACTTATAAAAACGGGTTTCTTGACGGATCTTACCAGTATTATTACTTTGATGGCAAATTAAATGTTGAACAATATTATAAAAGAGGTTATTTAGATAGTGCTTACAAGAATTACTACCATGATGGTACCGTAGCACTTTCCGGGAATTATCTCGATGGTGAAAAAACCGGGGAATGGAAAAACTATTTACCCAATGGCCACGTGTCTTCCATTGAACAATATGCAGATGGCGAGTTACACGGCAAACAGGTTTACTACTACGTGGAGGGAAAAATCGAGTCGGAAGTGGAAATGAAGAATGGATCAAAACAAGGTTTGTCAAAAAAATGGGACCTGGATGGCAGCCTGCTCTACCAGATGATGTATGAAGATGATTTCCCTATCAGCTATACGTATATGGATAAAACGGGCAAGCTCCTTCCTGATATCTTCTTACCTGCCGGCACGGGAAAGCTGACCTCCTATTTTCAAAATGGCAATCCTTCCGCAGAAGTTGAATATCATGGAGGAAAGATCAATGGAAACGCCTTTTATAATTATTCCAATGGGAAACCACGCAAGCAGAGCCGTGAGACCGAAGGACTTACAGAAGGGGGATTTAAATCTTACCATCCCAATGGCAAGTTGCACCTTGATTATTACTATACCCATGATAATTTACATGGCTTTTATAAAGAATATAATGACAAGGGCATTCTGACTGAAGAAGGCTATTATTACAATGGGTTTCCCCATGATATAACAAAAATCTATGATGATAATGGCAAACTGAAGGAAACAAGATATTTTTATTATGGCGAGCTGATGAATATCAAATAATGAGATACAGGGGAATCAAACATATGATCATGCTGCTGGCGACCTCCGGCCTGGCACAGTCTGTCATTGGGCAAAACGTGGATGAAATAAAAAAACTTTTCCCCGGTGAGGAAGTAGTGATTTGGAAAGAAACTTTCCACGTGAATATATCCATGAAAGACGGCCAGCCAGCTGCTGAAAGCAAATCCGTGCAGGAACTACTTTACCTGTCTCCCCGTACCGCCAGTTATATGAGCCAGTTTGCTTTTTATCATAGCAATCTCGATAAGCTGGGGGATTACAAAGCCTATACCGAGCCCCCGGAAGGGAAAAAGATCGCTGTAAAAGATTTCAAAACAACCCATAACCGTTCCCGGAGTATATTTTATGATGATGTGCAGGAAACCAGTTTTGATTTTCCTTCACTCATTCCCGGCAGTATCGGGCATTTAGAATACAATATCAATTACAGCAACGCCAGGCTTCTGCCCACCCATAATTTTTCCCGGAGGGTCCCGGTTGTGCACGGTGAATTACAGATCAGTTTCCCCAAAGACATGGTATTGAAATATATAATCAGGGGAAATAAAACGGAACGTGTAAAATTTTCTTCGGAGACGCGCAGGGGGGAAACAACTTACACTTTTAACGTGGAAAATCTCGACAACGATCTCTACTACCCCGATGCGCCTTCCAGTTCCTATTACGCACTTCATATTATATTCTATATTGAAAGTTATATCAATGACAATGGTAAACAGGTGAATTACCTGTCCAACACCGACGACCTCTATCACTTCAACTGGGAATTTGTAAAAGATATTAATAAGGATTCCGGCGCCGAACTGAAACATATTACCGACTCGCTCATTGCGGGTGTTGTGCTGCCACGTGAAAAAGCAAAACGGGTATATAATTGGGTACAGAACAATATTAAGTATGTGGCTTTTGAAGAAGGTATGGAAGGTTTTATTCCCCGGGATGCCAGCCTGGTCTGTAACCGCCGCTTCGGGGATTGTAAGGACATGAGCAGTATCCTGACCATCATGCTGCGCCAGGCGGGTTTGCAGGCTTATTATACATGGATCGGAACAAGAGACATTCCTTATGATTATACAGATGTATGGTTGCCTATTACGGATAACCATATGATCAGCGCTGTTAAGCTGGATACGGGCTATACATTCCTGGATGGGACGGATTCCCAGGGTGAATTCGGTATTATACCGGAAATGATCCAGGGCAAACAGGCATTGGTGGGGATCGGGGAAAATGAATATAAGATCGTACGCCTGCCGGTATTACGTAAAGAAGAAAACCGGTACAGCGATACCACCTTTTTACAATTGACCGATAAGGGAATCACCGGGAATATTCATATCAGCATGACCGGCTACTATGCAACCGATATGAGATACATGATCAATGCTTCCAATGACAAAGACCGTGAAAAGATTTTCCGGGGTTATCTGAACCGTGGCTCCAACAAATTCAGGCTGAACCATTTTGAGATCGCTGATAAAAAAAACGGGAACGATTTTACTTTGACCAGCGAATTCGATCTCCAGGATTATGCAAAAAATATTGCCGGTGAGCATTTCCTGAACTTAAACCTGGTGCGCTTATATGAACACCAGGAAATTGATTTCCCGCGCAGGAACATACCGATCGAATTCAATTTTAAGAATGAAAGAAACTATGTCACGATACTCGAGATCCCCGAAGGTTATAAAGTATCTTTCCTTCCGGAAAGCAGGTCTTTTTACAATGACGTATGGGGTTTTGAATTTAAATATGAACAAAAACAGAACCAGGTGATCCTGAAACAACATTTTGAGAATAATCACCTGTTGTTGCCGGTAGATAAATTT
>DATINK010000193.1:0-15549 GCA_035474355.1 Chitinophagaceae bacterium
AAGTGAGTTTCAGTTTTACCCGAAGATTACTTCCACGACTGCCTCTTGCACGCTGTCCGCCTCTGCGTTGCCCCCCGCCAAAAAAACTTCCAAACAGGTCATCCCCGAAAATGTCTCCAAACTGGCTGAAGATATCTTCCATGTTCATGCCACCGGCACCCCGTTGACCATTTCCGCTAACGCCGGCATGACCATAACGATCGTATTGAGCTTTTTTATCGGTGTCGCTCAATATCTCATACGCTTCGGCGGCTTCTTTGAATTTTTCTTCGGCTTGTTTATCGCCCGGATTGCGGTCGGGATGGAATTGCATAGCGACTTTACGGTATGATTTTTTGATCTCATCCGCAGAAGCATTTTTGCTAACGCCTAGAATTTCGTAAAAATCTCTTTTAGCCATGGCCCCCATCCCCTAAAGGGGAGAATTGTGTTTATTAATAGAATTTTTACTTACCTACAACAACTTTTGCGTGACGGATGATCTTATCATTCAAATAATAACCTTTCATTACTTCATCCACTACTTTATTTTTTAATGATTCAGCCGGAGCAGGAATTTCTGTGATCGCTTCGTGTAGGTCGGGGTCGAATTCCGCGCCAATGCTTTCCATGGCTCTCAATCCCTTTGCCTGTAAACTGCTGCGAAGTTTATTGAATACCAGCATAACGCCTGCAATGATTTCGGGGTTATCTTCTGAAGTTTCCAATTGCTTTTGAGCACGATCGCAATCATCCAAAACATCCAGCAGGTCCACGATCACTTCTTTTCCGGCGGTTTGGATCAACTCCAGTCTTTCCTTAGCGCTCCGTCTCCTGAAATTATCAAACTCAGCCACTTTACGCAGGTTCTTGTCTTTCAGGTCTTCTAATTCAGCTCTCAATTCTTCCCATTCAGATTCGTTGGTCACGGGTTCGTTCAGGTGGGTCGTTCCGCTCTGATTCTCATCGGTATTGATATCGATTCCACTATGGTTTTCGGGATCTGTATTTTCCTTCTTATGCTTGTCTTTTTCCGCCATTTTTTACAAATTGTCTGCAAAGGTACGGTTGTCAAGAATACTGCCAAGTGCATGGGGAAAGACAAATTGGCGGCCTTTGAAAGCCAGGAATTTGCAGATTCCTATACACAGATTACTAATTATTAATTATTGATTATTTCCGGCTGTACGAAGACCCTGAAAAACCAATACTTTGATGACTGGCCGGAGTTCAAGACAATAATTAATAATCAATAATAAATAATATTCAATTTGTAGCTTGCCCGGGACAATGAAAAAGATCTATCTAAAGAAAAGAATATCTCCCAGAATAGTTAACGGCCACCCCTGGATATTTAACAATGAAGTCGAGAACGCCGGCGAAGCCGTTATAGGAGGGGAGATCGTGGAAGTTTTTACCCACGATAAAAAATTTGTAGGCAAGGGTTATATCAATCCCCGGTCGCAGATACTTGTTCGCCTGCTGACGAGGAATAAGACAGATGAGATCAATGAAAAGTTTTTTGAAACGAAGATCAATGAATGCTGGCAATACAGGCAGCGACTGGGGTATACAGAAAACTGCCGGCTGGTTTTTGGAGAAGCGGATGGATTGCCCCAGCTCATCATTGATAAATTCAATGAATATTTTGTTATACAAACCCTGGCACTGGGGATCGATCAATGGAAGCCTGCCATCGTAAATTCGTTGAAAAAAGTTTTTGATCCTAAAGGGATTTATGAACGCAATGATGTGCCGGTAAGGGAGCTGGAAGGTTTACCACAACAAAAAGGGTTTCTGTCTGCACCATTCGATACCAACATAATTATAAATGAAAACGGTCTGCGGTTTCATGTAGATATTGCAAATGGTCAAAAGACAGGATACTTTCTCGACCAGCAGGACAACCGCAGGGAAATAAAACAGATTGTGAAAGATGCGGATGTATTAGGGGCCTTTACTTATACGGGTAGCTTTGAGATCCATGCTGCTCATTATGGTGCCCGTTCTGTTACCGGGCTTGATATTTCAGAGAACGCCATTGCGCAATGTAAAAAGAATGCGGAACTGAATGGGGTGGGAGATCGCTGCCGCTTTGAAACGGTGAATGCTTTTGATGTGTTAAAACAATGGTCCAAAGAGGGGAAGCAATATGATGTAGTGATGCTGGATCCTCCCGCTTTTACAAAAAGCAGGGAGACCTTGCAAAAAGCCATTACGGGATATAAAGAGATCAACCTGCGGGGAATGAAACTGGTTAGGCCCGGCGGGTTCCTGGTTACATCATCCTGTACCAACCTCGTAGATGCTTCCTTATTCCTGCAGATCATTGATATGGCTGCAAAAGATGCGAGAAGAAGGATCAGGCAGGTTTGTTTTCGCACACAATCTGCGGATCATCCCCTGGTGCCGGGTATAGAAAGCACGCATTATCTCAAATTCCTGATCATACAGGTACAATAATTAATAAGGAATGAGGAATGAAAAATAAGGAAAATTAGTGGGTGACCTGGAACTTACCGGATTCGATGATCTTGCCGGCCTGGTCACGAAGATGATAAATGTAAACACCGCGGTTATATTCAGATACGTCGATCGTCGTACGATCAGTTACGTTCTGATTCTCATACATTTTTCTGCCCAGGAAATTATATACCTGTATCGATAAACCCTTATCAGCTGTTTTTTGCAGATCGAAATTAACGTATGAATTAGCGGGGTTGGGGTAGAGCTTAACGATCTTTTCCATCGCATCCGGGGAGGGTGTAGGACGGGTTACCTGTCCCTGGGAATAGAAGGCCGTTAACAGAATAATGGATAGTATGGGTAGAATTCTTCTCAACGAATCAAATTTACCTTTATTATTCGAAAAATAGGCCGAATTTTTATTATGTGCAACGTAAAACTACGATAGTATAGAACCTATTCTAAATCATTAATTTATAAAGCGTTAAGACTTAAATTTTAACTAAAGGTTAGTATGATTGGTAAGCGCTGACTGGATCGCATTGAAATCCGGGATCTCGGAAGCATTCTCCAGTACTTCCGCGTAACGCACAATACCCTCCTTGTCAATGACGAATGCTGAGCGTTTAGAAACCCCATGCATATTATATCCGAATAATTCATAAAGAGAACCATAAGCGCGGGATACATCTTTATTAAAATCACTAAGTAAAATGAAATTGAGTTGCTGATCCTCTTTATAGCGTTTCAATGTATGCAACGAATCCACTGAAATGGCCAGCACTTTTGCTTCCAGTTTATTATACCAGGAAATAGTATCTCTCACTGCACACAACTCTTTAGTGCAGGTACCGGTAAACGCTAAAGGAAAGAACAGGAGCACAACAGGATGACCTTTTAATTCAGATAATGTCACCTTATTCTTATCACTGTCATATAGGGTAAAATCCGGCGCGGCTTGTCCAACCTGGATGCTCATATCAGTTTTTTTATGTGAATAAAATCAAGAAACCTTTTAATGTGATTCTTCTATCTTCAAAGAAACAAAGAACCGGGTAAAAGGTTAGCAATTAACCCTTTTTTTATTAAAACTTACTGCATATGAAAAAGTACATCACCGAATTCATCGGCACATTCTTCCTCGTGACTACGATCAGTCTTACCGGAGACCCTATTGCAATCGGGGCAGCCTTGATGGTCATGATTTATGCCGGGGGCCATATTTCAGGTGCTCATTATAATCCGGCTGTAACCCTTGCAGTCTGGATTCGTGGCAGGATTACATCTAAAGAAGCCATCCCCTATATGATAGTCCAGGTTATCGGTGCAATTGCTGCGGCTGGTTTGTATATGTGGCTGGCGGGAAAAAAAGAAATGCCTGCCGATGTGGCCCGAAATGCAGATTCGTTTAAAGCAGTTGTTGTTGAATTGATCGGAACCTTTGCGTTAGGTTATGTTGTACTGAATGTAGCGACATCTAAAGCGACCTCAGGGAACAGTTATTTTGGATTGGCGATCGGGTTTACGGTACTTGCGATGGCATTGGCTTTTGGAAAAATTTCAGGCGGGGCCTTCAATCCAGCAGTGGCAATCGGATTATGTTTAATGAAAATGGTAGCCTGGGCGGATATCTGGATCTATCTTGTTGGATGTTTTGGAGGAGGATTACTGGCAGCGATTGTATTTAATTTTTTAAATCCTGACGATAAATAAATTCAGATGCTGCCCCCGTCCCCTAAAGGGGAGAAATTTATTGTGAATTAATATTCAATATTTATTTAAACACACCCCTTTAGGGGATGGGGGCCTAAAACCGCGGGCAACGGACAGAGTTCACTGAAGAATTATCTCTCTTGAACCCGATATAAGAAATGGAAAGCTCAACACCACCTCTTCCATAGCTGGAAGGTTTGAGCTTGGAGATGTTCACATCATAACTGATCGCTACAGAAAACGGGGAATAATCCAGTTTGATCACCGGTATCAATGCATCATTCCATCTCAGGAAGGCGCCTCCCTGAATTGTATATAATGGATGATCAGGATCATCTCCCAATTTCAATCCAAGCAAAGCTCCGGCAACTGTTTCCTTAAAGCTGCCCTGGAAGGTTTGATCAGCCTGTAAGGTGAAAAAACTATAATCCGTTACACCAAAATGTAAGCCACCGGAAAAAACCCATTTGGGTGTTACCGTAAAAGTATTGTTCGCGTAAAATGAATTGCCGGGCTTATTGAAATGATGATAGGCCGCTCCCACAAAGAAATTATTATCAGCGTTTTCACCCAGATTGGAATTATAACTTAGTCCCACACTTCCATCAATGTATGAATAAGAAGCTTTGGTAAAACTCTCTCCGTCCCCCAACCCATCATACTGGCTGTTCGTTGTCATCTTGGACCGGTCGAACCTGCGTTGTACCCATCCGCCCATAAAACCAAGAGAGAGATAACGATTCCGTTCATTACTCAGAGATTTATGATAATTGATCGCGGGAAGGATATGTGTGGAAGTCCAGCCAACCGTGCCGGCTTTATCATAAAGCAATTCAAGTCCCGCGGTTAAAAAATCATCTCCTTTACCTATTGACATTTTATATTCCGCATTCAGCGAACCTGTTCTGTAAGCATTTGTAACACTGTTCCATTGATCGCGGTAAACAGCCTGCACCCTGATATCTCCTTTATATAACCCGGCCAGGGAAGGGTTGCGCCAAAGCGGGGCTTCGAAGAATTGGGAAAAATGAATATCCTGGGCATTCGCGGAAATCACAAATACCAAATTCCAAATTCCAGCTAATATTGAATATCTCACTTTCATGTTCTTCATTATAGTATCAATGCGATATTTCCATTGAGTACGATGATCTCCCCGTTTTCACAGAATACTTCCGCCTGGTAGACATACACGTCAGCTATAGGTTTTCTGCCTTTATAAGTTCCATCCCAACCCACGGAAGGATCGTTGATCGGGAAATCTTTTTTCTCAAACACCACTTCTCCCCAGCGGTTAAATATGCGAAGCAATTTCACCCGGTCAAGCCCTACCCCACGCGGATAGAATACGTCATTACTTCCATTCCCGTTGGGTGAAAAGGTATTCGGAATGAATAAATTCACATTCTTGCAGATCACGATCACTTCCACATAACTCAGGTTTTGACAACCATTGGTATCCGTATAAGCAACCGTATAAAGTGTTTTGAATTTGGTATCCGCAATTGGCGTTGGACAATCAGTACAACTCAATCCTGTTGCGGGTGACCATTCCCAGGAAACAACACCCGGACTATAAGTCGCCGGTATGGTGACCGGGAACCCAGTTTGTATGGTCATCTGAACCGGTAAGACGGCCGATGGTAATGGATTTAAACGAATATTCTGCGTGCTGGTATCCTTGCAACCTGTACTATTGGTGGCGATGGCTCTTACTGTAAATGTTCCGACCGTTCGATAGGTCTGTGGTGACGGGTTCTGCTGGTTGGTAGTCGTTCCATTCGGGAATGTCCAGGACCAGGAAACGATGGAAGTATCCGGTTGAATAAATAATCCAGTATGGATCATGGATGAATTCACACAAGCCACTGTATCACCGCCAATGTCGATCAGCGGGCGTTGTACTACTTTGATCGCATTCGGTTTGATGAGTGTATCCGTACATCCATTCTGAGACAGAACGGCTAACTGCACATTATAGAAACCGGGAGAAAGATATTGATGCAGTGGATTTTGTTGGCCCGATGTGCCGCCATCCCCGAATGCCCAGCTATAATTGGTAATGGGGTCATTGAGCAAAGTAGAATCAATGAAATTCACAGGCCCGTTATCGCATAAAACACTCCGGTCAAATCCGAATTTAGCCGTCACACCGATCACGTGCACCGTGTCAATACCGGTCACCGGGATAAAACATCCACCGGGATCTTCCAGCACCACCGTAGGAACAAAATCTCCCAGGGTCTGGTAAATATGGTTCGCCGATGGGACAGCTGTTGTTTGCGAACTACCATCTCCAAAGTCCCAGATATAATTACTCATGGGACCGGCACTGAAGGCATTGAAGGAAGCAGATAAAGGCTTGCAGCCTCCAAGCGGCGAATAGGTAATGGTAGAACCAGCCGTGTCATAAAGAGTAACTGTTTTCACTAATGAATCCAGGCAACCTCCGGGACTGGTTACGATCAGTTTAATATTTTGAGTGCCCGGTGTAGTAAAATAGTGCGTGGGATTATTCACGGTTGATGAACCACCCGGACCGAAATCCCATAATGATGATGTGTAATAAGTAGAATTATTAGTGAATAAAACTTCAAGCGGTATGCAGGAACTTACTGAATCACTCATGGTAAAGTCAGCATGCGGATTATTCACCTGTATATACAAGTTCCTGGTCAGTGAATCGGCGCAACCATTGGTATGCGTGACGCGCAATTTGACTGTATAATTCCCGGTAACTGCATACTGGTGCACGGGTAATGGGTTCGTGGAAGTATTTCCATCTCCAAAATCCCAGAAACTGGTGTGATAGATATCGGCAAGGGTATTGGTAAAACTGACATTGGCCCCCGGGCATGATAATGTATCCGGGGATGTAAAGGATGCAGTTATCGTTTCTGTGTACACCAGGTTTACACTTATTGTACTATCCGTACAACCCGCAGCATCAGTGACCTTCAACTTGACGGTAAAGGTCCCCAATGAATTGTAAGTATGCTGGAAAGGAGGGCCGGAAAGATTTTGAATCGTTCCATCTCCGAAATCCCATTGCCAGTTGGTGATCGCATTGACACCATCTGGTACGGAAAGGTCCTGGAATACAGTGGTCATGCCTTTACAGCCCGAAGTATTGGATGCGGTAAACCCGGCTAATGGACCATTGATACGGATATAATTTGTTTTGATGGTGGTATCCATACAATTATTCAGGTCGGTCGTGATCAATCTGACCGTATAAGTTCCCGAATTCACATATACATTACTGATAGTAGGTATCGTGGCGCTCTGTTGGTTGCCATCTCCAAAACTCCAGGTGAATGAATAGATATCGGATATATTTCCATTCGTTGCTGTAAAGTCAATAGTTGAATTTTTACAGGCAGTAAGCGGGCTGGCTGTAAAGTCGGGGGTAGGGTCGATCGCATGAACAGTTTGCGATGTCGTATGTGAACAAGCTCCGTTGGTTACTGTGAGGGAAACCGTATAAGTGCCCAGTGCCGGAAAATTATGCAGTGGATTGGTAGCCGTAGATGTTGTACCATCTCCAAAATCCCAGGCCCAACTCAATGCACCTACAGACTGGTCATTGAACTGGAATTGGTTACGTATCGTACAATTGCCTGTAAAGCTGAATAACGAAACCGGGGGCAGGATACTTACATAATTCGTTTTTCTGATCGAATCGGGACAGCCATTATTATAAGCAATCAGTGTGACATCATAAGTACCTGGTTGGGTATAAATATGCGTCGGATTTTGAGTAGTTGAACCAGCCCCGTCACCAAAATTCCAGATCCATTGATCCGATGGGACCGACAGATCTGTAAACTGAACTGTTTGATAGGAACATTGGGTAGTAGGGACGGCTGAAAAATTAACACTTGGATGCGATCCTACCCGGATAGCGGGCGCGATGATCAGCGAATCCGTACAACCCGAACTTGTTGTGATCGTCAATTTGATATTGTAATTGCCCTGGGCAATATAGGTATGTGAAGGGTTCTGGCTGGTTGAAGTGGCGCCGTCCCCAAATGTCCAGGCCCATGTTAAAACGTTATCCAATGAATTGACCACGGGAACCGGGTTGGTGGTAAAAGGTATACAACCGTTATCCGGTAAAGCAGGGATCGAGATGATGGCCCTTCTTATTCTTACGAAATCTATCTTGGATATTGAATCCTTACATCCCGAACTGTTCGTCACAATCAGTTTGACCGTAAAATATCCGTAGGTTGAATAGGTATGCGTTGGATTTTGCGCAGTAGAAGTTCCTCCATCGCCAAAATCCCATTGCCATCCGACTGCCCCTGTAGAAAGATCAGTAAAATGACTGGTCAGGGAGGGCTGACATTTCGTTGTATCTGCAGACGTGAAATCAGGAGTAGGTAATCCATTTACACGGATCACCTTACTTGCCGAATCGTTACAACTTGCGTAGACGTTATAAAGATGAACTGTATAAGTTCCCGGTGTGGTATAGACATGCGAGGTACTCGGGTTGGGATCTGTCCAGCCATCCCCGAAATTCCACGAAGAACTTGATGGTGTGGGATTGGATGTATTTGTAAATGAAATAGATGAATTTACGCAAACGCTGTCCAATGATGAAAACGAAGTAGTGATCCCCCCGATGATAATGGGAGTTGTTGTCTTTGCTGTGTCTACACAACCACTGCTACTGCTGACAATCAGGGTGACATTATAACTGCCGGAACTGTTATAGGCATGCACAGGATTTTGCGCCGTGGAAGTATTGCCATCACCGAAATTCCAATCGTAAGTCAGTATGCCGGGCCCTGTTGAATTGTTGGTGAAAGTGATACTGGAAGGCGGGCTACAAACAACAGGTTGTGTATTCGTGAATCCGGCCACCACACCCTGCGTGGGGTTAATAAAATTCGGTTTATTCAGTGTTTTGATACATCCTTTATCGTTCGTTACTTTCAACGTAACTGAAAAACTGCCGGCGGCCGTATAAGTAACGGTAGGGTTCTGCTGGGTAGAGGTCAACCCATTTCCAAAATCCCATTGCCAGCTTGTATTCGTGTTACCAGCACCTGCTGTTGACATATCTGTAAATTGGACAACGAGGGGAAAACAACCGGCGGTGATATTTGCCGTGAAATTCACAGTCGGCGTTTCATATACAGTAATGTATTGCGTCTTCGTCATGGTATTGGAACCATTCGCATTAGTTGCCGTCAGTTTTACAGTATAAGTGCCGGGCGTGAAATAGCTCGCTGAAGGATTGGTGATCGATGAAGTGTTTCCATTTCCAAAATCCCAGCTATAGATAGTTGGATTGCCGGTTGAAAGATTGGTAAAGTTGACAATGAGGGGTGTGCATCCTGCCAGGGGTGATCCGGAGAAATTGGCAACAGGCGTTTGACTGAAAACAGCGGATCCCAAAAATAGCGTCACAAAAAGGGCAGCCAGTTTCGAGAGGGTATAGTATCGAACCTTCCTCACAGATATTGGTTTACTGAGTACTAATAAACGGAATATGGAGACAAAAATTATTCCCAATTCTTGTTATTTAATGAGTAAAAGAGACCATTCACCTGAGGTGAGGCTGTCAAAAAAAATGGTGGTGCTGAAAAAAGCCTGAAATCTTTCAGGATTAAGACATTAGCTCAGCTGTAATGTTTAATGCGATAGGGACGGGACAGGGGTAAAAATAATAAAGGAATGGGACTTTTACTAGGGATTCACACTATTGTTTCTCAAGGCGCATCGTTTTGGTTTCTAAACCATTGGTTTGCGTAGCCACAACAAAGGTCCAGCTGTTATTGTCAATATGCCAGTCTCCGTTGATCAGGTTGAGGGGGTAAGGGGGGCTAACAAAATTAGCGGAGGTCGTCATCGTGGTGGCATTGCCATCCCAGGTACCGGTTTTTTCAACCGTTCCGTTTTTAATGGCGTCTACAGTTTTATTTGCGTAATATTTGAACTTGTAAGCTGAAAAATCTGCGGTGATATTCGTACCATTCTGAGTAAAACTGGTTATAGCCCATTGACCGTCTGTCATTGCTTGTAAGACGAGGTCTTGTTGTATCTGTTCAATCGGTTTATTACAACCGGCCAGAAAAATAAAAAGGGCAACAACGCCTGTTTTCGTGAGGGTTTTCATAATTATGAAGCCCGAAGTTAAACAAATTGTAAAGCTCATCCAATAGCGATTCTACGTAATTTTATTCTCCAACCTTTATGCCATTGATGAAAAAAGCTGTATTTGTTTCCTTATTCGCCGTGTTTTTTATTGCGTCTGCTTTGGCCCAGAAGCCGGAAGAGATCATGAACCGCCGGTCGGAAAAATCGCCTATTGAAAAGATCTATTTACACCTTGACAGAGAAAATTACCTGGCGGGTGAAGCCATCTGGTTCAAGGCATATTTATATTCAGAATATCAACCTGACACGATCAGTACGGTGGCTTATGTTGAATTGTTGGGGCAAAATTCGGTTGTCCTTTCCCGTAATATACTTCCCGTGTTTTTCGGGTATGCTGCCGGGAACATCTCCCTGCCTGATACGCTGAGTACAGGCGTTTATACGCTCCGATCCTATACCACGACCATGTTCAACCAGGATCCGGAATTTATATATAGCCGCGGTATTTATATTTATGGCAAGAAAAGAGTTGAGCTGCCCAGGGAAAAAAAGACAAACCTTAATTTTTTTCCTGAAAGCGGAAATTTCATAGCGGGCGCACTCAATACAGTAGCCTTCAAAGCCACGGATGAATATGGACTCCCGCTGGACCTGCATGGAGAAATAAAAAACAACAGGGATCAAACCGTAGCCCGGCTGGATGCTGTTCACGATGGTATGGGGATGTTCGACCTGCAGACTGCAGCCGGTGAAAGTTATTATGCTTCCATTCCTGGTGATGGTGTAGTGAAAAATTTTCCTTTACCGGCATTGGTAAATACGGGAATTGTTTTCCGGGTAATGCCGGATCCGCAGGGAAAATATTTTGAGTTGATACAGGATAAATCCAACCTGGCATTCAGGGCATCCTATATGATCGGGCAGATGCAACATCATACCGTATTCCGGTTGGATTTCAATTCCAGTAAAGACGAGATCACGGGCATCATTAAAACAAACAACCTGAATTCCGGGATCATGCAGATCACGGTATTCAACAGCGAGAACATGCCATTGGCCGAACGACTTTGCTTTATCGACAATAAAGAATATGTATTGCCGGCAGAACTGACACTCGATACGCTGAGTTTTTCTACCAAAGCAAAAAACAAATTCACCGTTACCCTGAAGGATACATTGTTCGGTAGTTTTTCAGTGGCCATTACTGACAATGCATATGATCTGAAGCCCGTCAGGGAGGAAAATATTTTATCCCGTATTCTTTTGAGCTCCGATTTGAAAGGTTATGTACACAATCCATCCTGGTACTTTTCAGGAAATGCCGATTCCATCACGACGGGCCTTGACCTGGTAATGATGACAAATGGATGGAGAAGGTTCAAGTGGACAGAACTGGCCAAAGGAATAGTCGCCCCGTCTAATTACAAAGACCCGGGATACATTTCAATCAGCGGTAAGCTCTATATTGCTGATACGAGGAGGCCACATGCGCTCAAGCCCATTTTGTTATTTGTTGCAAGTCCCGATTCATCAAAAACCATGCTGATGACCGTAACGGATGCTGCGGGCTATTTCAAAGTCGATTCGATATTATTTTATGAACGTTCACGTATCTGGTTCAAGGATATTGCAGGCAAGAAAAGCATGCCGCTGGAAGTGAAGCTCAGTGCCGATTCTCTTTCCAGGGTTTGGCCCATGCCGGCAATCGAAAAGCAACCCTCCGAAGCAGAGAAAGGAGGCGATAAAGATCTTTTATCCAAAATGGCTTTTGATCTTGATGCTATCCAGAGAGCGGAGGGCATCATGCTGAAGGGGGTGGTGGTAAAAACCAAAAAAAAGAACCCGGTACAGGAGTTGGAAGAGAAATATGCCAGCGGACTTTTTTCGGGATTTTCTGAACGGACCATCGACCTGGTTCACAATGACGAACCCAAAAGCGGGCAGAATATTTTTGATTACCTGAATTTCCGGGTACCGGGCCTGCAGGTCATTAATGATGGCGGGGAATATTCCATTTATTTTCGTCAGGGTCCTACTCCCAGTGCGATGGGAGCCATTCCCATGACTTTATATCTCGACGAGATATTAACCGATGCTTCTTTCATTTCTTCTATCCCGGCTGACCAGGTGGCTATGGTAAAAGTATTCAACAGTTTTGCCGGTGCAGTGGGGAATGGGGCCGGTGGCGTGCTGGCCATTTATACGAAAAAAGGCTCCGATCTGTACAATTCCGCATCCGTCAATGACCAGGCGAGTTACCTGGGGTTTTCAGTAGTGAAAGAATTTTATTCTCCACAGTATGATGTGGACCCTGCAGCCATGAATAAAACTGATAACCGCATCACGCTTCTCTGGCAGCCCCATATTTTCAAATTCGGCGGATCTCCAGATATCCCTATTCGGTTCTTTAATAACGACCGGACAAAACAATTCCGGGTAGTAGTAGAAGGGATGACGCTGGATGGAAAGATGCTGATGCTTGAGAAGGTCATTCCGGCTAAAAAAGGATTCTGAAAATGTTTCACGCAAAGACTGCAAAGTTTCGCAAAGCCGCACTACCATTCGTTTTGTAAATGAAATCACTTTTTTGCCGGGAAATGATACTGCGCCTTTGCGTGTATTCCTGGCGACTTGGCGTGAAACATTTCAACACATAATTAGAAGCCCCGGTTCAAAAGAACCAGGGCCGAGGTTTTTCATCCTCTATAGCATTTATTGTCTGGGAAAATTGGGATCGGCTTTTACTTCATCGATCTGTTGTTTGTGCCGGTTGCTATGGGATGCGATCATCATACAAAGCATATAACAATCGAGGGAACCAAATGGCATGGCGATCACATGGTTCCTCAGGTCTTCAGTACTTGATTTCAGGTATTTGATATGATCCGCGCGTCTCATCTTAAAAGCCTCGACTGCCTCATCAAGGGTTTTATAAGGAGTGTTTTTGGGTTCAAAGGGCTCCATAGTCTTTACCTTAAAACTCCTGTCTTCCATCATTTTTACCAATTGCTCATCATTCATTTTGATATCTGCTCTTTTTTCAGGGTTGGCCTGGGATTTCATCGTCGTCTCGAGCAGGTCCCACAAATTTTTTTCAGAAATAGCAATATGGTACATGCATTCTTTCACTGACCAGCGATCGGGCGCAGCTCGAAAATTGAGTTGCGCATCTGACAGGCCCCTTACACTTTTCAATACATCAGCACGCGTATCCTTCATCAGGTTGAGGGCTGATTTTCTTTCTTTCTTGGAAATGGAAGTATCCTTCAGTGTTCCGGCAAGCCCCGTGATGACTAATAAACTGATGAGAAGACGCCCCTTTGTTCTCTTGAGCATAGTGATTTTTTTGGTGATCGATCCGGCCGGTTGGTCCAAAGGGTGGGAGTGAGAAGAAAAGATACAAAAGATTTGAATGCTGCATCGAATGAGTTTAGCACAGAAATGTCATCATTTCAATGACCATTTTCACCCCAGGTCACAGGACATTTTGATGTTTTGTGTGATGATAAATAATTGATAGTCAACATCTTTCACTTCAATTTAATTAGGAAGTCTTTGGCAGCCTTTCAAAGATAAATTTTTCCAAGCTTGTATCTTTAAGGGATGAAAATCGCTGACCTTGTTCAATTCCTGGAATCGATCGCTCATCCATCCCTGCAGGAACAATATGATAATGCAGGATTGATCACTGGCAATGTCAGTTGGGAATGCAGGGGGATCATTTGTGCATTGGATTGTACAGAAGCGGTGATTCAGGAAGCGATCTCGAAAAAATGCAATTGCATCGTCGCACATCACCCTATTATTTTCGGGGGCTTACAAAAGATCAATGGTAAAAACTATGTAGAGCAAGTGGTGATCGCGGCGATCAAGAATGATATTGCTATATACGCTATCCATACGAACCTGGATAATGTTGCTGAGGGCGTCAATGGAAAGATCGCATCCAAATTGGGTTTACATAACCTGGCTGTATTATCACCCCGCAGCCACAGTCTTCAAAAACTTTTCACGTTTGTTCCGGTTGATCACGCAGAAAAAGTGAGGAATGCCATTTTCAAAGCCGGGGGAGGACAGATCGGGAATTATTCTGAATGCAGTTTCAATGCAACAGGTACCGGCACCTTCAAACCGGGAGCAGGCACAGAACCTTTTGTTGGAAAGACCGGGGAAAGACACGAGGAAAACGAAATAAAGATCGAAGTCATATTCCCCTCTTTTCTTACGACGCCTGTCCTGGCTGCACTTCGCGCATCTCATCCATATGAAGAAGTGGCTTATGACCTTGTACCACTTTCGAATGAACACCCGGGGATAGGCTCGGGATTGATCGGCACATTGCCGATGCCTGTCGAAGAACATCGGTTTTTAACCGGGATAAAAGAAGTTTTTAAAGTCCCGGTGATCCGTCACACCGCATTACTCAATAAGCCGGTGCAAAAAGTTGCCGTTTGTGGAGGGGCAGGGAGTTTTTTAATTTCCCGGGCGCTGGCAGCGGGGGCGGATGCATACATCACTTCAGATATGAAATACCATGAATTCTTCGACGCTAACGGAAGAATGTTGATCGCTGACGTTGGGCACTATGAGAGTGAGCAGTTTACGATAGAGTTACTGCAGGAGGTTTTGGGTCAAAAATTCCCTACCTTTGCCGTCCTTAAAACCGAAGTGGAAACCAACCCGGTACACTATTTTAAGTAGGTCGATTTCCGGGTCCGGTCAGCTGAGGGAACAAGTTAAAAACCTCTTATTCATAATGGCAAACGTTAAAGAATTCTCCGTCGAAGAAAAACTCACTTCCCTGGTAACCCTCCAAAAAATTGAAAGCAAACTGGATGAGATACACATCCTGAAAGGTGAATTACCGATGGAAGTAGCCGACCTGGAAGATGAGATCACCGGCTTGCATGCCCGGCAGACAAGGATCGAAGAGGAGATCAACGGGGTTACTGAATTCATTGAACAAAAAAAGGAACTGATCAAGGAAGCGCAGGCACTCATTAAGAAATACGAGAAGCAAAGCGGGAACGTAAAAAACAACC
Organism: Chitinophagaceae bacterium; assembly: GCA_035474355.1. Lineage (GTDB taxonomy): Bacteria > Bacteroidota > Bacteroidia > Chitinophagales > Chitinophagaceae > DATINK01. The sequence goes on from DATINK010000193.1 coordinate 15,312, forward strand.
GCGAATTCGAAGCCATCAATAAAGAGATTGAAATGCAGCAACTGGAAACAAAGCTTGCTGAGAAACATATCAAGGATGCCACCGAAGAGATCGCAGAGAAAGGCATCGTCCTGGAAAAAGCCAAAAAGAATATTGCTGCGAAAGAAGGGGTGCTGGCGAATAAGAAAGGAGAGTTAGAAAAGATCATTGCCGCCAACGAAAAAGAAGAAAGACATTTTAATAAACTGGCTGCTGAAGC
>DATINK010000194.1:0-7275 GCA_035474355.1 Chitinophagaceae bacterium
GACGACGGGCAAACGGCCCAGCAATTCAGGGATCAATCCAAATGATTTCAGGTCCGGTGCATTCACATAACGCAGCAGGTTTTTCTTCATCACTTCCTGTTGCTCCTTGTCTACGTTGAAACCAATGGTATTGGTCTGTACCCTGCGGGCAATGATCTTGTCGATGCCATCAAAAGCGCCACCGCATATAAAGAGGATATTCTGGGTATTGATCTTGATGAGTTTTTGTTCCGGGTGTTTCCGTCCTCCCTGTGGTGGTACCAGCACGTCGGTTCCTTCCAGCAATTTGAGCATGCCTTGTTGAACGCCTTCCCCGCTTACATCACGTGTGATGGAAGGGTTATCGCCTTTACGCGCGATCTTATCGATCTCATCAATATAGACAATGCCTCTTTCAGCTGCGGGCACATCATAATTACATACCTGTAGTAAACGTGTAAGTATGCTTTCCACATCTTCTCCCACATAACCGGCTTCGGTGAATACCGTAGCATCCACGATCGTGAAGGGAACATTGAGCATACGGGCAATGCTTTTGGCCAACAGTGTTTTTCCTGTGCCTGTTTCACCTACCATGATGATATTGCTCTTTTCAATTTCAACATCATTGGCAGGGGAGGAATCGCCTGTCTTCTGCTGCAAACGCTTGTAATGATTATATACGGCTACAGCCAATACTTTTTTGGCTTCATCCTGGCCGATCACATATTCATCCAGGAATTTTTTGATCTCTAGCGGTTTTTTAACGGTAAGCTTCAGCGTTGACGTGGTCTTTTCATCCCTGACCACCAATTCCTGTTCAATAATCTCACGGGCATGCTCAACGCAATTTTCGCATATATGGCCTTCCTGGCCGGCGATAAGAATTTTGACTTCATCACGGCTACGGCCACAGAACGAACAATGTAGAGGGTTTTTTGCCATTATCTTCTGTTGTATAACGGGTTAGGAACGGATTCGTAACATGTAAAAGTATAAAACCTAGCCGATTAGGGGGGTATTATTTACGAATGGCAGTTCGGTGAAACCAGGCAATCCGGGAGTGAAAGGCTTAGTAATTTATTATCAATATATTAGATAGAACTGACAATCCCATCCACGATACCATATTTAATAGCCGCCGGCGCATCCAGCCAATAGTCGCGGTCAAAATCTTTCATGATCGTCTCTATTGTCTTTCCACAGTTCTCCGCGAGTATCCTTGCTCCAATCTCCTTGACCCGACGGGTTTGTTCGGCCTGGATCTCCAGGTCGGAGCTTACCCCTTGTATATGTCCTCCGATGGAAGGTTGATGGATCATCACTTCACCATGCGGGTAAATGAATCGCTTGCCTTTTACTCCGCCACTCAGCAGGATACTGCCCATCGATGCTGCAAGGCCCATGCAAATAGTGCTGACAGGACTCTTGATCATCTTCATTGTGTCATACATTACCATGCCGCTGGTGACCACGCCACCCGGACTATTAATATAAAACTTGATCTCTGTCCCCGGTTTATCGGCATCCAGCAATAATAGTTTGCTGACTATATCTTTCGCGCTTTTATCATCCACCACACCCCAGAGGTAGACACTACGGGTGTCAAAGAAATATTTTTCTAATTTCTTGCTGAACATTTTGAGATCCGATTTCACCGATTCTTCTTTCTCTTCTTCATCGTCGAACCTGTGCTTATACAATGGTTGGGATTTCATGTGCTTGATTTCGTTTTTCTTAAGTTCCTTCCTTTTTTTGTTTTCTCGGGTTGGTCAGTAACACTTCATCGACCAGGCCATATTCTTTCGATTCTGCTGCTGTCATCCAGCGGTCGCGGTCAAAATCTTTTTCGATCTGTTCAATGGGTTTACCGGAATGCTGGTGCACTACCTCGTATAATTCTTTTTTCAATTTCCTGATCTCGTTGACGGTGATCTCAATATCACTGGCTTGTCCGCCGATAGCACCGCTGGGCTGGTGCATCATGATGCGGGCATGTTTCAATGCCGCTCTTTTTCCTTTGGATCCCGCACCTAATAAAATGCAGGCCATGGAAGCAGCCATGCCGATGCAGATCGTAGCTACATCGGGTGTAACATATTGCATGGTATCATAAACGCCAAGTCCTGAGTAAACACTTCCTCCCGGACTATTGATATACATATTGATATCTCTTGTCCTGTCAGTTGAATCGAGAAAAAGCAACTGGGCTGTAACAATATTGGCCACTTCATCATTGATAGGATAACCCAGGAAAATAATGCGATCCATCATCAGGCGGCTGTACACATCCATCACCGCGACATTCATGGGTCTTTCTTCAATAATGTTGGGAGTAAGGCCAGTTACCATTTGAGATGCATATCCATGAAGGGTATTACTGGAGATGCCTCGGTGCTTGACGGCATATTTTTCAAATTCCGATTGTCGGGACATAGATGAAGTTTAAGTTGATCCAATCTAGTCAACAAATATCCCTCCAAATGCCGTATTTACAAAATCAGGTAGTGGGGCACTTTAAATTCCTGCCATTTTTAGGTGTCACTCACGACTAAAAGGCAGAAACATTATATCAATGACAAAAACTCCTATTAACGATAAGTGAATATGGATTCGCCCCATGATTTCACCATTTTTCTTTACAAGGAGCCGGAATTTGTAGAAATAATAAAAGCTTTTATCAGTAGTAATACTGTTAAAAGGGAATAAAATACGGTAGTTATACGGATGCAAATTAGTGTTTAATGATTCTATATTTGATGACATACGCTTTATGAATTAATCCTTCGGGGTTACCACTCTAATTCTCATTCTATGAAACAATCTCAATTATTTAAGCTTAAAAGAAATATTTGCAACTCACTATCTATTCACCTTGATAAATAATTTGAACATTTCACTCTATAGTTCGTTTTTGCAATGGCTTTCTTATACATGTATTCGATAGATATCCTCTCCTTTTGAAGTCTTTACGCACTGTGCTTTATTGAATTTTTGTAAACGCATCTTTATTAATCAAAAAATGAAAATTTTTATGATACGTAATCTTATGTCCGCAACAGTAATGATTTGTATTTGTCTATTATTTTCATGCCAAAAAGATCTCTCTAAAAAGCAGGATCAAAATGGACAAAGTGCAAACATTCCCAAAGTCTCCCGTTTGCAAACACTTATAAATAATGCAAAGCAATATTTCGAGGGAACAGTTATTATGTCAAACATACATTTCAATACCTCTTCTGGTCAAACGCCAAATGAAAGACAATTACTCAAAAAGACCCCCAGATGGGATAAGGCTTATGTTACTACAACTGATGAAGGATTTGAAATAGTTATTGTTCCTTTAAAATTTGAAAAAAACATGAGTGCTAAACCGTCGTTTGCTCCTGGAAAGAGTATGCCTATAGAAAAACAGTCTTATTTATATGTTTATAAGGGCAGTTTAGGTTATCAGGCGGAACTTGTTACTACCATACCTGATACAAAGCATCTTGAATCAAGAAATAGCGAATTCTCAGGTGTGATTATTGTTGAGGATTGGGCGGGAAATAACCTACATAGTTACTTATTGAAAGATGGAAAAACTTATGTAAATGCTCAACCTTCTAATCATAGACCAACAACTTATTGCTATGTAATTGATTGGTATAAATGTGATCTTGATGAAAACGACGAACCAATCAGCTGTATGTATTACTCTACAGAATACTTAGGTTGCTTCACGGAAGAATTGCATGATCGACTATGGAATGAAGTCGGTGGCGGCGGATATTCAGCTGATGGTCAAATTATTAAAAGACCTTGGACGTGGACAATTCACACTACTGCATACTGGAGAGCAGAATCAACAGAAGAGGTGAGTGGAATAAAAGATCCTGCTGATGCGCCAAGTAATGGTCATTATGTAGGCAATTCTCATCAAACTTCATATTTAGCTATCGGAATGACAGAGTTTACATATCAAGAACTTTCAAATACAAATAATTATTACACTTACTCTGTGAATGCATATACAAATGGTAAAGTCACTGATAACTATACTACGCTATTTGCCACCTATTATGGGTATGATGCTGCAAATTTTAACACGTTATTCCCTTGACAAATTAATTGATTAATTTCAAAGAAAAATGGATTGTCAATTCTGAATTTTAAAGGATCTAAAATTAAGAATTGACAATCCTATTTATAAAAGGGCTCATGGAATCGAATTTACAAAAAGTAATATCATTTGTTTTGATATCCGCGATTTTCAGTTGTTCTACACAACGAAAATGTACAAACTGTGGATCGGTACAGCTTTTGACAAGCGAATTTGATTCAGTAACAATGAAATATGAAGCAAGAGAATATTTTCCAACTATAAAGATATGGTTTAAGGATAGCGTAGCAATTGAGGAGGTTACTATTATGAAGAGTAATACAATTGATCTTAAAACAACATTTGAAAGAATAGTAGATCATTATATCTTAATCGATTTGAAAACAAAATCATTTTATCACTATAGTAGTTTTAGTGACACAGCCAGGATTTTGGAAAAATATAAACAGGACGATTCTGTACAAATCCGTGGCAATGGAGGGTGGGCATTCTATCATATTCCTAAATTGCCTCTAATTAGCGAGCCTGAAATTATCGAAGACACTATATTTGATAATACTACATTTAAACGAGCAAGGGCATTACTTAAATCGTCTAATCAGGGAATAAATACCGCAATTCTTTATTTCAATAAGGATATTGGCAAAACATTATTTCAATTAGATGCGGAACTTGGGAAAAAAATGGGATATCCTTTAGTAAGATTTGACTATATCAAGAACAACAATGGTTCCAGTTCATTTTCAACCGAAATCAAGATTTTGTCGAAGACATTAAATGATTCGGAATTACGGATTTTCAAAGAATGGGAGAGAAACATATCTCTTTATCCAATCAGATAATTCACACTTTTCAGTTGCGATTTTATAAATTATTTGACGGGAGCTCGTCCTAGTGGTGATGATGACGATGTTCTTCCACCATCTTCCTGAATTCTTCAGCGCCTATTTCTTTATCAGCAGGCTTGACCTGCGTTTCTGTCCACTGCAATACTTTTTGGGATTGGATCTTGGTATAAGCATCCTCCACGTATTTACGGTCCTTCATCATTTTCTCTATATAATCCTTGACCCATTGTTGGCTGGGGTCCATGCTGGCATTACCCATATAACTCACGAGTTGCTGGGTAGCAAAATCCCGGATCTCATCCTGTGTTACTTCGAGACCCTGGTCATGCACGATCTTATCGGAGATCACCGTCCATTTTAACTGGTTCAGGAACCCCGGGAATTCTTTCTCCACTTCTTCCTCACTCTTTCCACCCGCTTCTTTTTTTTCAGGATCTCCCTGCGTTTGCAGCCATTTTTTCAAAAACCCTTCCGGGAATTTTATCTCCGTATGATCCACCAGTTCATGAAATACCTGGTCATGTATTTGATTTCTTGCCTGGTTGGCCCAGTAAGCTGCGATTTCCCCGGAAATCTTTTCTCTTACCGCTTCTTCTGTTTTGATCTCCTGGCCGGGATATAACTGGTTAAAGAACTCTTCATTGAGTTCCTTCTTTTCCAGCAATCCGACCTTAGTGAATCGGATCATGAATTTCTTTTTTGCCTGAGAAGGGTCGTTCTTATCCAATCCCAGGTCACTCATTACCCAATCCAGCTCTTTTGAGTCGAATGCATCTTCCAATCTGAGCACAAGGCTATCATCTGTCTTTTTGCCCATCAATTGTTTCCTGAGATCTTCTTTAAAATATTTTACGAGTAATGAATTATCTTTTTTGATCCCTTCACTTACTTCGTTGCCCGCCTCATCCACTTCTGTGAAAACCAGGTTCAATACATTTTCTTCGTTATCCACGAGTCCCGGTTCCTGCATGGTCCCAAAACGGTTTTGAAGGCGGGTGATCTCGCCATTGATCATTTCATCTGTAACGGCAACTTTAAAATTGGTGATGTTGGCTTTGGCAAGATCGGGGAGTTTGAAATCCGGTTTCATGCCGATCTCAAACTGGAAAGTATAATCGGTAGGATTGTTTACGTCAAGCTGGCGCATATCCATTTCCAACGGCAGCGGTTGCGCAAAAATGTCCAGCTTATCTGTTTCCAGGTAGTTGACCAACTCCCTATCCACAGAGCGAAGCACTTCATCGGTGAATAAAGAGGTTCCGTACATTTTTTTGATCAGGCTGGCAGGTACCTGTCCTTTCCGAAAGCCGGGAATATTGGCTTTCTTACTATAGTCTTTCAGCACTTTTTCAAAGGAAGGCAGGTAATCGCTTTTCTCCAACCTGAGAGTAAGCTTTTCATGTAAGAGGCCGATGTTTTCTTTAGTTACTGTTGCCATAATTAATTTTATGCCCCCATCCCCTAAAGGGGGGTAAAAAAACTTTTATAAAAATTATGCAATCATGATGATTATATAATTTCCCCCTTTAGGGGGTTAGGGGTGTCCGGATGGAGGGACTCGAACCCCCACACCTTACGGCATCAGATCCTAAGTCTGACGTGTCTACCAATTCCACCACATCCGGTTTCAGTTCTCAGTTCTCAGTTCTCAGTTCTCAGTTCTCAGTTCTCAGTTCTCAGTTCTCAGTTCTCAGTTCTCAGTTCTCAGTTCTCAGTTCTCAGTTAGGTCTGACTGTGAACTGCAGACTGGGAACTGTAAGACTGTATTAAAGGGCTGCAAATGTAGGTCATTTTGCAAATTTTAACTGCTTTTGAGGGCCGTTAACCCTTCCGGAAGGCCTTAAAATTCAGTAAATTCGTAGTTAATGGAGACCGTTGCACAGATACCCAGGTACAACCTCAACGAGGAACAGGAAAAGAGGCTGATCCTCCGCGAATACAGGTCATTGCTCCGCGCGCTGAAGACGAAATTAAAGCCCGGCGACAAGGACCTGATACGCAGGGCATTTGAACTATCTGCCGATGCCCATAAAACCATGCGCAGGAAAAGCGGCGAACCTTATATCCTGCATCCTTTAGCAGTAGCCAGGATCTGCGCAGAAGAGATCGGATTGGGAGTTCGCTCCACCATTTGTTCTCTTTTGCATGATACGGTTGAAGACACCGATCTCTCCCTGGAAGATGTGGAAAGGGAATTCGGAAATGAGATCGCACGTATTGTAGACGGACTCACCAAGATCTCCAATGTGATCGATGTGAATGCCTCTCAGCAGGCGGAGAATTTCAAAAAGATACTTCTTACACTAACTGATGATCCCCGCGTTATATTGATCAAACTCGCAGACC
>DATINK010000195.1:0-3234 GCA_035474355.1 Chitinophagaceae bacterium
CCCCGGGGAATCAGGCCAGTCCTTTGAGTTTTTTGATCGCGGCTGTAAATTTGGGCACCACTTCAAATGCATCGCCCACGATTCCATAATCAGCGGCTTTAAAAAACGGGGCTTCGGGATCTTTATTAATGACCACAATGACCTTACTTCTGTTTACACCGGCCAGGTGCTGGATCGCTCCTGAAATACCAATTGCAATATAGAGATTTGGAGCAATGGCTATGCCGGTCTGGCCCACGTGCTCATTATGTGGCCTCCAATGAGCATCGGCGACCGGGCGGCTGCATGCCAGGGCAGCATGTAAAACATGTGCAAGTTCTTCCACAATCCCCCAGTTTTCCGGGCCTTTTAATCCCCGGCCAGCACTCACCACAATCTCGGCTTCAGTAAGTGGAACTTCTCCGCTGGCTTTTTTTGTACTGATGACTTTTATTCCAGCTTTGGCGACAGTTGTATTAAAAGGAAGCACTTCAGCCTTTCCTTTCGTGGCAACGATCTTATAGGCATTTGGGTTCAGGGCAATGATCTTTATAGCGGTGCTGGGTTCAACATTCGCAAAAGCTTTACCTGAAAAGACATTCTTTTTTACGATAAATCCACCCGCCGAGGTATCGGGCAATGCCATGGCCCCAGAAACGAGTCCTGCTTTTAAACGGACCGATAGACGGGGGGCGATTGCTTTGCCGTCAACATTGTTTGAAAATACAATGACGGTGGCAGCCACCGATACAGCTACTTCAGCAATGACTTTCGTATTGACCTGCGCATCGAATTGATCCAAAGCGGGAAGATTCACATGATGGATCTTTGTTACACCATATTTACCCAATGCCGAAAGGTCTTCGTTCACGGTACCCAATACAACTCCTTCAGTTGTCGTACCCAATTGTTGCGCAATAGCCGTTGCATAGCTCAGCGCTTCCAGGGAAGCTTTTTTTACATGGCCTTCAGCAGCATCTATAAATACCAGGACTGACATACGAGATTATAAATTAAAGATGATAGATTTTAAATGACTTTTGCTTCTTCGTGAAGTAGTCTTACTAATTCTTCAACATTATCTGCGGGTACCAGTTTAACACCTGCTTTTGCAGGAGGTAAACCGAAACTGGTAATTTTTGTAAGCGTTTCAACGGCTACCGGTTCAATTACTTTCAGGGGTTTGGTACGGGCGGCCATGATCCCACGCATATTGGGTATCCTGGCTTCTGCCATTCCTTTCTGGCAACTCAGTACCAATGGCAATTCAGCCTCGCAAACTTCTTCGCCTCCTTCAATTTCCCGGGTGACCGTGGCTTTTTTTCCAGCCAGTTCAAATTTTGTTGCCAGGGCCACATAAGGCTGATCCAATAATTCAGCAACCATTCCCCCGATTGAAGAACCGTTATAATCAATGGTCTCCTTGCCCGTTAAAACAAGATCATAACCCCCATCTTTTGCAACGGCTGCGATCTGGGATGCGATGAAATAACTATCCGCGCTATCTGCATTCGCCCGGGTCGCTTCATCGCCACCCAAAGCAAATGCTTTCCGTATGATAGGCTCCGCGTCCGCATTGCCGACATTCACCAGGTGTATGACAGTAGTTGCATCGGCTTCTTTCAATTCAATGGCCCGGACCAATGCGTACCATTCATCGTAGGGATTGATGATCCATTGCACGGCATTGCTGTCGAATTTCGTGTTGTTATCGGTGAAGGCTATTTTTGCCGTTGTGTCCGGCGTTTTACTGATACAAACCAGGATCTTCATGGCTTCAATAATAATTTAAAAACAGGTAGTTGTTTATGCAACTATCGCAAAGATAGGTGTTGCAAAGATAAGATGAATAAAAAACGGCAAATATATTCACTGTACTCATGGACCGGATCCTGAAACTAAAAGCATTACTGGAAACAAGCCCGGCTGATCCTTTTCTCAAACACGCATTGGGACTGGAATACATTAAGATGGGAGAGGAAAATGCCGCCCGCGATCAATTTGAATCCCTGCTGGAAAAAGATCCAACCTATGTGGGCACCTATTATCACCTTGCCAAATTATTAGAAAGAACCGGGGATACCAGCCAGGCCATCGTGACCTATGAAAAAGGAATGGAAGAAGCGAAGAAAGCCGGTGAAACACATGCCTACAACGAATTGAAAGCCGCTTATGAAGAACTGATGTTTTAAAATGCTAAAGTGCTAATATGCTAATGTGTTTATGATCGAGCGATTTAAAGAAAATATAAAGAAGTTAAACCTGTTTTCAGAAAAAGAAAAATTACTGCTGGCGGTTAGTGGCGGCGTAGATTCTGTGGTATTATGTGAATTGTGCAGGCAGGCAGGATATGGTTTCACGATCGCTCATTGTAACTTTCAATTAAGAGGAGAGGAGAGTGAAAGGGATGAGCGCTTTGTAAAGGAATTAGGTAAGAAATACGGAGTAGAAGTGCTGGTGAAAAAATTTGACACAGAAAAATATGCAGCAGAAAATAAGGTATCCATTCAGGAAGCCGCCAGGGACCTGCGATATGCATGGTTTAAAGAATGCATCGAATCGGGAAAGATTGCGGAAAAAGTCCTCTCCGGCCACCATGCAGATGATAATATAGAGACCTTACTCATGAATTTTTTCCGTGGAACGGGCATCAAAGGGCTCACGGGAATTCCATTAAAGACAGGATACGTCAGGAGACCCCTGCTGGGTATGTCCAGGGAAGAGTTGGTTGCCTTTGCCAGGGAACAGGGACTCACATGGGTAGAGGACTCTTCGAATTTATCATCGGATTATACCCGCAATTATTTTCGGAATGAATTAATTCCTGGCCTGTCCAAAGTCTTTCCGGAAGTAAAGAAGAATCTTACCGGGAATATTTATCGGTTTATTGATATCGGGAAGCTCTTTTCAGTGGTTGTTGGAGAATACAAGAAAAAGCTGGTCAGGCAAAAGGGGAATGAATATTATATTCCAATCAGGCAGCTATTGGCATTGAATAACAGGACGATCATTTATCTCATCATCCGTGACTTTGGTTTTTCTGAAAAACAGATCGGTGAGCTGATCCGGCTGGGGGAAAGCCAATCGGGAAAATATATCGTTTCGCCCAACCAGGAATACCGGATCATCCGGCACGGGCATTGGTTTATTATTTCACCCGCTAAAACCGGAGAATCGGAAAACATTATTATTGAAGAGGACTCCCGGTCAGTTTTATTTCCCGGCGATGAATTGCAAATAGAAATTCTCAACAGT
>DATINK010000196.1:0-2148 GCA_035474355.1 Chitinophagaceae bacterium
TATCAGGCATTGTGATCAATTGTTGCCGGGAATACAACAGAAAAAAGACATATTCAAATACAACGATAGAGGATATTGAAAACCTGCTGGGAATTACGCAAAACCCGGAAATGAAAGTCGACATCCAAAAAGCGCTCATTGAGTTGCCTGAGGGATACAGGGAAGTACTTGTGCTGCATGATATCGAAGGCTACAAACATGAAGAAATAAGCACATTACTCGGGATTAGTGAAGGAACCAGTAAAAGCCAATTGTTTCATGCACGGAAGGCGATCAAAAAGTTATTATAAAAAATATTTTATATGGAAAATTCATTCGAAAACCATGATCAGCCGGAACATGATGAGAATATTTTGCGATCGTCCAATCTGCATACACAATTACCCCGCGACCTTGAAGAAAAAACGGTACGGCAGTTAAAGAAAAAAGGTCTCATTCTGTCTTCATGGCGGCGATCTTATCGTCTCCAATGGATGAAAGCAGCTGCTGCCATCATCATCCTGGCAGGGATGTTTATCGCTGGTCTGTTCGTGGGTAACCGCTTTCCAAAAGGTAAACAAGGTGTGACATCTAATACCCTGGGAACCTACCTCCTGCTGCTTTACAACCCCGATGATTTCATTACAGGTGGCCCGGGTCATGCAAAAGAATACGGCGCATGGCTGAAAGATCTCACTGAGAAGGGCCTGGTCGCCGATGGTGAAGAATTGAATGAAAAGGGATGGACCGTAGCCATGAGTAATATGGCGATCAATATGAGTTCTCAGCCTGTCCATGCAAACCAGGGGAAACTAAGCGGATACTTTATTATTAAAGCCTCATCTGAGGAAAAAGCCTTACAGGTTGCTTCATCATGCCCACATTTGAAATACAAAGGAGTTATTGAAGTACGGCCCATAAAACAGTCTTCTCATTAAAATACCGGTATGAAATCAATGAAAAAAAAGATGCTGGCCCTGGGAATGATCTTATTTCTCTTTTTAGGATTTTCTGATAAAAAAGCGGGCTCTTCACTTTATGAGATCAGGGCCTATGGGATCAAGGTCAATGTTACAGATATGAAGAAGGCCCTGGAATTCTACCATGATAAACTGGGATTCGGGGTGGAAAGTGGTAACCCATCTGCTGATATTGTCTTTTTGAAAGAGAGCGAAGGAAAAGAAAGGGTTGTTTTAAATCTTGTCAACAACCTCTTACCTGAGCGCATACAAGATAATACTGCCACTTTCACCCTGCAAGTAAATGATCTTGACAGTACGATCACCGCATTGAAAAATAAAGGTCTTGATTTTGGCAATTACCAGCGCAGAAAGGAAGGCGTCGGCTATGCCATTTTTATAGATGATCCGTTCAGGACCCGGGTCTCCCTGATGCATCAAACCATCGTCAAAACGCCATGGTTCAAAGAACCGCTGATCTACAATTTCGGTTTTTTAATTCCAGACATGAACAAGGCAAGGGAATTTTATTGCGACAAACTGGGCTTTGTTGCAAGAAGTGAAAAATACCTGCCCCTGGATCTTCCGCTGGGACACGCCGATAAATCATTTGCTTTTATGCTGCATTATCGGGAAGGTGTAGAAGCTGTTCATTACAATTCGGCAAACGATGAACACGCAGTTGTGCTGTTCCGGACGAATGATCTTGCCGCTGCCATCAAAGACCTCAAAGCAAAGGGTGTAAAGTTTGTACAGGCAGGGATCCAAAAGACCGGCCTTGGAAACTATATTTCATTCTATGACCCATTTGGATACGTCAATGAACTAGTCGGGGTTAAATGATCGGGAAGTTTTTCAAATAAAACATTGGTTACTCTTGCGCAAACCGGCTGGGGGGCCGGTAAAGACTGGGAATAAGGCCCCTCCATTCAACTAACACGCTGACAGTTTATACAGGCATCTTTTACCATTCAAATAAAAATTTTCCATTCATATCAAATCGGACTGTCTAATCTACGGCCGGTACCTTAATATTCCGGCTCTCCTTAATTAAGTTAATTATTAATAGAAAATTTATGAGAAAATTACTGGTTGCATGCCTGTTGATTTCAATGGAATCACTTGCCCAGTTTCCGCCGCTACAAACCATCATTTCCCCCATGGAAAATCAGAAAGCACAGGGCGGTGTTTGTGTTTTCCTTTGAAAAAA
>DATINK010000197.1:0-12881 GCA_035474355.1 Chitinophagaceae bacterium
GGAAATGAAAAACCAGGTTATACAAGCTGGCCTTAAATTGAAATTATTCGGCAATAAGGAAGTGGTATATCGTGCCGCCGAGGTGACTGTAATAGATACGGATGGGGATGGCATCCCCGATACTGAGGATAAATGTCCCACGGAAGCCGGTACTTTAAAATATAACGGATGCCCGATCCCTGATACGGATGGGGATGGAATTAATGATGAACTGGATAAATGTCCGAATGAAGCCGGTACGGCAAAATATAACGGCTGCCCGATACCAGATACAGATGGCGATGGTATTAATGATGAATTAGACAAATGTCCCAACCAGGCAGGTACTGCCAAATATGAAGGTTGCCCGATACCGGATACAGATGGTGATGGTATCAATGACGAAGAAGATAAATGTCCTACAGAACCCGGTATTGCTGCCAAAGATGGTTGCCCGGTCAGAGACAGGGATGGTGATGGTGTAAATGATGATGTAGACAGGTGTCCGGATATTCCGGGTGTGGCCAGTAACAAGGGATGTCCTGATTTCCCTGCAAACGTGAGTAAGTCATTGAGCCTGGAAGCGCAGCATATTTCCTTTGGCGCAACGAATGCAAAGCTGACCACAAAGTCCAATGCTTCCCTGGATAAGATCGTAACCATGATGAATGAAAACCCGGGATTGAGTATTAAAGTCGAAGGACATACGGATAATGTTGGTGATGATGACGCCAATATGACCTTAAGTAAGGATCGTGCGGATGCGGTGAAAGCTTATATCGTAAGCAAAGGCATCCCTGAAGACAGGATCATAGCAGAAGGATTTGGTGAAACAACACCAATAGCAGATAATAATACAGCGGCAGGAAGATTGAAGAACCGCAGAATTGAGATCAAAGTTGCATATTAAGTCCTAACCAATGCAAAAAAAGAGATCGGGAAACCGGTCTCTTTTTTTGTATTTATTTATTCTTAGAAATATTTTTTTTCTTTTTGGAAGCTTTTGCGATCTTATTATATTCCAACGCCAGGTTGACCCAATATTCCAATCTCTTGCTGGTGTTTAGCACATTGAGGTCTACAAACACATAGCCTTTCATTATTTTACCGGTAAAGTCCATGGGTTGACAGCCATCTTTTTCCATGGCTTCATCATATTTGGCAGGGTCCAGGCGGATCATCAGTCTTTCCTGTTCGACTCCTACGCACATCTTATCATTCACCATGAAACAAAGCCCGCCAAACATTTGTTTTTCTTCTATTTTTCCATTTCCCAGTGAGATCAATTCTCTCACCCTGTCCGCTAATTTTTCGTTGTAAGCCATATTATTAATCCTCTATTTTTATTTTGTCTAAGGTATGCTCCTTGAGTTATATCTCACAATCATTCTCTGAGCTATGCCTTTTATGCCTTTGTTGGTGCCTGTCTGCCGACAGGCAGGTTTCCCGGTAATTTAAATAGCCCTTCTGTAATAAGAATGATAGGGAGCACCAACAAAGGTATAAATGGCGGAAAGATGGTATTTTTAAGTAGGCATGTTCGGCAACTTAATAAAATACATCAACAGCTACATTTCCACCCCGCTGACCCCGGAACAGGTAAGACTGGTCGAAGAAACCTTTACGCCGAAAAAGTTCAGAAAGAAACAATATCTGCTGCAGGAAGGCGAGGTCAGTAAGTACACCGCTTTTATTGTCAGGGGGGCCATGCGTCAGTATACCGTGGATGATAAGGGTATGGAGCATATCACACAACTGTTTATCGAGAATTGGTGGGCAGGTGACCGGGAGAGTTTTATTATGCTGACACCCTCCATATATAATATAGATGCCTGGGCGGACACAGACGCACTGCTGATGACCAATGCAGATTTTCTGAAGCTCTCCGGACCGATCCCAGCCCTGTTCGAAATGACCAGGAAAATGGATGAGAGAAGTTATATCGCCACCCAAAAAAGACTCAATGCTTCCCTGAATTTTTCAGCTGAGGAGCGTTATGCCGATCTGGCGAAGACTCATCCCGAATTCTTACAGCGTTTCCCCCAGCATATTATTGCCTCTTACCTGGGCATCACCAAGGAAACACTCAGCCGCATTCGCAGTCAATTGGCAAAAAAATAACCTGGCCGGCCCCGCAAACGTTGACATTTGTCAACATCATTTCATAGCTAACCTCATCGTTTCCGGTCTCCTTTTCGCTGCACCTTGCAGGTCTATTCATTGATCAAACAAAAGGAGATATATGAAAAAGAAAATAAGTTTCTCAACCAAAGGCAGGCGGGCTGATATCGGAACTATCGTCATTGAAAGGATCCTGCCGAACCGTTATGCCGATGCAGTCGGGCCCTTTGTATTCCTGGATCATATTGGTCCAACGAAGCACGACCCAAATGAACCCATACAAAAGGATGGTATTGGTGCGCATCCGCACCGGGGGATCGCCACGCTCACCTACCTTTTAAACGGGGAGGAAGAGCATTTCGATAGCAAAGGCAATTATGGTAAAATAAATTCCGGGGGCTTGCAGTGGATGAAGGCCGGCAACGGTATCATACATGATGGCAATTTCAATGTGGATCCACAAACCGGCGATCACTTAACACATGGCTTTCAGTTCTGGATCAATCTTCCCTCAAAGAATAAACTTGAACCGGCCATGCACATGGCTATCCAGGCCGACGATGTACCCATGAAAAAGATCCCGGGCGGCTGGATCAAAGTCATTGCCGGTGAATTTGAGAATTTGAAGTCAAATGTGCCGGCTTATTCAAAACAATTTATATGGCATATTCGTCTTGAACACGGTAAACAATTCCGGATCGACACAGAATCTGGACTTGAATATGGAGTTTTTCTGCCTTTGCAACCGGCAATCATCAATGCTCAGCAATTTGAACAAGGCGAGTTTATCGAATTCGACCGGGATGCAGGGACGATCGAAGTCAGCAGCACGAAAACAGAAGCGGACATCATCATCTTCGGAGGAGAAAAATATACCGAACCCATCATCGCACATGGACCATTTGTGATGAATACGCAGGAAGAGATCATCCAGGCATACCGGGACTTTCATACCGGCAAATATGGAAAAATGGAATTTATTCATCAATAAATTAAATAAAATGAAAAAAACAAAATGGATACTGGATCCGATGCATTCGGAGATCCTGTTTAAAGTAAAACATCTTATGCTCACCACGGTGACGGGTCATTTCGGTAGTTTCAAAGCAGAAGCTACAACCGAAGACGATGCTTTTAATCGTACTACGGATATCAGCTTTACCGCAGATGTGGATTCGCTATACACCAACAACAGCCAGCGTGACAATCACCTGAAATCGCCTGATTTCTTTAATGCGGAGCAGTATCCGAAACTTGAATTCGCTGCCAAAGACTATGATGCAGCCAGGGGTGAACTCAAAGGCGATCTGACTATTCGTGGCATTACTAAACCAGTCATCTTCAAAGCAGCATTCAGCGGTACCACAGCTGATCCTTATGGCCAAACCAAGGCGGGTTTTTCACTGAGTGGAAAATTGAATCGTAAGGATTTTGGCCTGCATTGGAATACCCTGACTGAAGCCGGAGGAGTAGTTGTCGGGGATGAAGTAAAAATTTTCGCTGAGATCCAGTTCACCAGGGAAGCAGCAAAATCGGAAGAACCTGTAAAAGAAACAGCTGCTGTTCTCTAACAAGTGTACTAAGTTTTTCGATTTTCTGCTGGCGGAAAATGCTTTACATAAGGTAGCCATTGTTAGTATACGTAAGATTACGAAAGAATGCCAGGTAGTTCTACTTTTTAAAACGAGAGATCAGTGTTTCATTGTAGAAGCATTGCTACAATAGATTTCATGTTTGTTCTATATGCTGAAGACGACAAAAAGTATTTCTTTGTATCAGTTTTAATAGAGGGACCAATACCATATCCAATGAAAACGACCAATATCCGAATGAACTACCCTTGAAATTCATCCTTTGAAAACCGTCCAACGACCCTTAAAGAGGTTGTAAGTAACAGGATCCCGGAATTTATTCCGGGATTTTGCTTTTACGCCTTTGTTGGTGTTTCGCGCAGAGAGCACCAACAAACTAAGTTCTATTTAGCTGCTAAACTATCTGCAATCTTTTTCAACTGCTGCGAGTGACGTTGCGTATGGTATAGAGCAAAATGAAGGATCTCGAGTTTAGTGATCGGGCCCAGAGGAAGTCCTTCCACCAGCTCCGTCAAATTTGCATGGCTTGCATTCTCTTTCAACTCATTGAAAGATTGCTCCAGCTTATCAATCGACATTTGCTTATCATAAGGACCGGGGCCCGGTACAATAAACTCAGGAGATTTCATTTTGGTAGAAAAATCGAGAAATATCTTTTTTAGCTGGGGTATTCGTTGAGCCGAGTCTCTATCAGCCGGTTTTGAATTGGTGGACATCGCTTTTCCCATGGCAGTCGTAGATCCTGTAACATGCCAAACCAACTGGCCGGCCGTCCAGCTATCTGTAAATGGAACAGTATTGAATTTGCTTTCGTCAACAGACAATATCAACTCAACGAATGCAGCGAGCGTCTCTTCGATGGAAGCAAAAATTTCGGTTTTGTCAGATGTTTCTGTGATCATATCCAAATGTAGTTGATTTGCAGTCTGTAGCTATAGATTCAGTTATAATCACAGGCACGGCACCAAGATTTGTGATCAGGACGCTGAATTCAAGTTCTAGCGCCCCTGAGTCCCTTGCAACAAATTTTGCCTTGACAGAAAGGGAAGGTTGTGACAGGGCGAGGGCGGGAAAAAGAAATATGCAATAAATAATTTCTTTCATATTATTTATTCTCTTAAAAAATCAAGAATAATTTTGTTAAAAGATGCCGGGTTCTCCTGCGGGAAGAAATGTGTTTCATTTGGAGCAATCAATAACCGTCCTTTTTGAATATGGGCAGCTATCCCTTTTGTATGGTCGGGTAAGATAATATCCTTTTCCCCTGCCATTATCAATACCGGGCATCGAATGGCGGCAAGGTCTTTAAATTGGTAGTTGGGTTCAGTTAACAACATCGTAAGCAGGCGAACTTTATTACGGCTGTCATAGGATGTGTCCTGCTTAAAATAATCAATCCCTTTATTTACTTTCTTAAACTCAGATTTTGGAACGACTGTGGTGTTGATACAAATATTGGCGCCCATCGTAACAAGACTTCCTACTTTGCCAGGGTGTTTCATAGCCAGTATCAACGCAGTGTTACCCCCATCGCTCCACCCTACTATGGGGATGCTATCCACATGTAAGAAATCCAGGAATGCATTTATGTCTTCTGCAAAAAGATCGTATGAATATTTTCTCCCGTCTTCCGATGACCTTCCATGCCCACGGGTGTCTACCGCAATAACTTGATAATATTTAGAGAATTCAAATATCTGTCTTGACCAAACGCCGATAGATTGGCCGTTTCCATGGAGCAGCAGTATGGGTTTGCCCGTTCCATAAGTTTCATAATATAACCTGACCCCATTAACATCAGTATAGTTCCCGACAGCATCATTCTTTCCATAAGTGAAAAACTTTACTCTTTTTGAGCAGTCTACTTTAAAACTATGGCTCCCGGTATATGAAGTCTCGGCTGTAGGTTCAGCCTTGTATATGGGGATAGAAGCTGAATACCACCACTTGACCAGGCTATCTGTTTCAAACCCCGGATCAATAACCGGGATCTCGTGGGTTTCGCCATTTTTCGAAATAATGAAAAGCCGGAAGTCATCAAAAAAATAAATGCCTTTTTCACTGTAAGAACTGCCGATCGTTAAAGTATGGGCATTATTATCCAGTTTGCCTTCCAGGGAATACAGTTTCCAATTGGAATCTGTGGGCAGTATTGCTTTTTTATAAAAAGCCAGTCCCTTTCCTTTTCCCTGGTTATTTACTTTCCCGTTAACACTGGCAAATAAGCTTATTTGAGCTGAAGTATCCAGTACGCGCAACTTCACCGCTACCTCCAGCCGAAAATCTTGACCCTGGTATTCCTTTATGGAAATAATTTGTCCAAAACCACCCGTGCTTGGTTGTGTTTGAGGAAAAAGATAGCCGGGGAAACTTAAAACGGTAGTGATAATTAACAGCTTTCTCATTCCTCATTCCTTATTCCTTATTAATCCAGGTGATATTCTTTTTTCAATGTGTTCAAAAGTTTTTCACCTTCAGCGATCATTGTTCTTACTTTGGTGATCAGTATAATATTTGATCCCTTAAGACTGTGTAACACACCATTAAAGTCATTGATGCTGGTTTGAGCACCCGGCAACAACCTTACATTAAAAGGAGGCTCATGGATGGCGCCGGCACTGTCTAACATTAAGTCCATTACCTGTCCGTCAAAGATCCTGTAGATATGGGGAAGGCTGAGCAGCATATAATCGTTTTCCCTTTCTTGTGTTGTATACATTTCCCGTACGGCAGCATCGTATAAAACCACGGCGTCAGTAACATTTTGTTTACTTATCAACCGCATGTTGCCGCCATTCTTCAGTTGCTGAATGGTTCTGTCATTATACGTAAAAATTACGGGTGAAAGCCTTTGCATTTGACGGCTAAGGAAGTACAGTCTTGAAACATAATTATCCCTCTGAGAACCGTTCAGCAACAACGAAAGCGAATCGAACATCTCTTTTCTGCGGACCCTCCTGGTCAATATTCCTTTTAAAGCAGTTGTGTCAAGCTTAACATCATCGATCAAAGAAAGAATAAACTGATGCTCCCGCCGTTTTTCTACCTGGTGCTCCCTGAAGTTCTCTGCCAGGAACCCACAGAACACTGCGAGGAACAACATTAAAAACTCCCAGAAATAATGGGTCCATTTCTTCCGGGCGGTATGGGTGTGGGCGTGTACTTCCATGATGATCCTTTAAACCCTAAGTTATTGATTAAAAGACCTACTTCCCGATACAAAACTTCGAAAAAATATAATCCAGCTGATCCTCATTCGTGATCTCACCAGTAATCTCACCTAAAAAGTGTAAGCATTTGCGGATATCAGCAGATAGTAAGTCTCCGCTGAGTTTTTTATCCAGGCCGGCTTTGATATCATTCAATGATTTTTCCACCTCTACCAGCGCATGGTAATGACGGGCGTTGGTGACAATCGTATTTTCTGCATCGATGGTACCCGCTAATACAGAATCAACCATTCTCTTTTTTAAAGTATCCAGGTGCAGCTGCTTTTTAGCGGAAATGAAGATCAGCTTATCCGAATTGGCGAATTTCTTTTGCACAGCATCACTACCGGCTTCATCGATCTTGTTCATCAATACCAGGTAATTCAATTGCTGACTGTCCAGCTCTTTTCTTTTTTTAATGATCTCCTGCATCGGGTCTTTTACATCAAAAAGAAATAAGACCAGGTCAGCCTGCTTCATTTTTTCAAGGCTTCTTTCCATACCCGCCGATTCGATGAGGTCACTGGTATGCTGCCGGATACCAGCCGTATCGATCAGCCTGAATAAGATCCCATCTATATTGATCACTTCTTCGATCGTATCTCTCGTGGTGCCCGGAATTTCACTGACAATGGCCCTGTCTTCATTCAGCAAAGCATTTAATAAAGTGGATTTGCCCGTATTGGGCTTGCCGATGATGGCGACACTGACCCCCTTCCTGATCACATTTCCGAGCCTGAATGAGTCAATCAATATGCGGGTTGAATCCGTGAGTTCATTGATCAGGTCGTAAAATTTTTTCCGGTCAGCGAATTCTACATCTTCCTGTGAAAAATCCAACTCCAGTTCGATCAGTGCTGAGAACTGTATCAATCTTTCCCTCAATTCTTTTAATGCCCCGGAAAATCCGCCCCGGATGGTTTGTAAGGCTGTCCTCCTTGAAGCTTCCGTATTACTGGCAATAAGATCTGATACAGCCTCAGCCTGGGCAAGATCGAGTCTTCCATTTAAAAATGCTCGTTGGGTGAACTCCCCTGCTTTGGCAAGCCTGGGGCCTCTTTCTATACAGGCTTTGATGATCTGTTGCTGTACATATGGAGAACCATGACAACTGATCTCCACCACATCTTCGCCGGTATAGGAATGCGGACCCTTGAAAAGACTTACCACCACTTCATCGATAGTTTCTTCGCCGTCTTTGAGCATGCCGACATGGAGTGTATGTGTTGCCTGGGTGGAAAGGTCTTTGGAGTGAAATAATTGGTTGACGATAGTAATTGCTTTCTTACCACTCAGACGAATGACTGCAATGGCACCCACACCGGGGGGTGTAGAAAGTGCAACAATGGTATCGTCCCAGCCGGAAAGCTTGTCCATATATTCAAAAGTAAAGAAAGCTAACAGCTAATAGCTATAAGCTATTAGCCAAAAAAAAATCCCTCCATGCGGAGGGATTGAATATTATTTAATTAGTGATTATTCTCCTTGTACTACAAAAGTGATCGGCTGCTTACGATAAGCTTTTACGTTACGTCCGTTTTGAATGGCCGGTTTCCAATTCGGTCCTTTCTTGATAACGCGCATCGCTTCACCTTCCATACCAAACCCATGATTAGTGAGTGCTTTTACATCGCTGATCGCACCATCCTTATCCACGATGAACTGGATGATCACTGTATACTGACCTTCGGGCGCGCCACCATCAGAAGCGATCTGGCCATTACAGTTTCTTTCCAGGTACTGGCGCCATTTGGCATCTCCGCCCGGGAACTGGGCTTCCACTTCCACTTTTTCAAATATCTTGTTCTCGTCGTCGTCTTTCTTTTCTTCAATGACCTGCTTTCCTTCGTCCACATTCACCGGCGTCGCGATATTGTCGTCTTTCACACCTTCCTGATTCACCACATCGATCTTGGCTTCTTTCAATTCTTCCTGTGGGGGTGGCGGCTTTTCTACCTCTTCGTCTTTTTTGATGACCGGGGGAGTGAACTGCTTCATCTCAACCTTCGGGGGTTCCACTTTCGGCGGAGGCGGCGGAGGTGGAGGGGGTTTCTCCTGCTCCTGTTTAATGTCCTGCAGGGTTATCTCCTGCATTTTAACCTTCTTGTTCTTATTCTTATCAATATTGCTGGCTAAAACAGAGCCTGCCAGTGCCAGAAAGGCAATCGATGAGGTAATGATCAAAGCCTTAGAAATACGTTTTTTATAGGTCTTACGGAGTTCATAGGCCCCATAGTCCTTATTCCTGTCCTCGAACACAATGTCAAGGATATCAGAGGATAATATCTTGTTGGGTTCCATTATTCTAGGGTTTTAAATGAGATGCATTTTGAGATATAATTCCATAAACTATACCGTTATTTTCCTCCTCCACCGCCCGGATTCTCAGTCTTCTGTATCAATTCATATTCCTGATCCAGGATCTTAACCATGGCATAGATCCTTACCTGGTTGATCGTCATTTCGTCCAGGATATCCACCGTATTCTTGTAGGTAGCGTCCTTATCCGGTTTAATGATCACCACAAAATCCTTGTCCCAGCAATATTCGACCGGCTTTCCTTTTTCTTTCATTTCTGCTTCGCATTGCGGATCACCCCTTTGTTTAGAACGATCGATCACCTCCTGTTTTTTCTCGATGATCTTTTTCCGGATATCTGAAAAACTGGATGACTGGAAATTATTTCCTGTAGCATCTACCGTCAGCTTTCCATAATAAAAAAAGACGTGGTTATCTTTTCCAAGAAGGATCGTCATTACCCCTGACTCTTTCGCTTCAGTCTGGTCTTTAGGATCCTTGATATCTTTTGGCATGTTCAGGTCAAGTGTAGTCGGACTACTCATCGTTGCGGTAAATACAAAGAATGTAATGAGCAGAAAACCCAGGTCCACCATCGGTGTCATGTCCACCCGGGTAGAAAGTTTTTTGGCTTTCTTGACACCACGTCCCTGTTTATGACCACCACCGCCACCTTCATCTATACTAGCCATATAAAACGGATTTGAGTTTTAAAATTGTTATTTACTTGTCTTCACTGATTTTTCCAATGCCGACCCTTTAGGGATACTTTCAAGAGCTGTAACGAGGTTATATTTAAACTCTTCGTTTTTCTTTAAAGCTGATACAACAGCTTCAAAAGTGGGATACTTTGCTTCCTGATCACCCTTGATCAGGTATTGTAGCTTTTGTCCCGCGAATGCTTTTTTTGCTGCCGCGATCCACCATACCAATTCATTATTCAAAGTATCCAATACAGGTATCCCTGGCTGATTGATGCCATTTTGCTCATCTGCCGGCGTGGAAAGCAATTGCTTTAATCCACCGAAAGGAACACCTACAGCATAGGTCTTCCGGTAATTCGCCATTTCGGCCGGGCTCAGGTTCAAACTCCTGCCTGTATTTATTTCCTGGATGACCTGATCATAGATACCCTTATCTTTTAACGACAAAACACTGAAGAAAACACGATTAGTAGAATCCATCGTGATCAGAACAGCATTGTTATCAGGCATGGGCTGGGAAAGCACGGAATTGGGGGTTGTTATGGGCACCGGTTCCGGGGGCTTGAATTTAGTTGCCATGATAAAGAACGACAGGATCAGGAATGCCACATCAACGAATGGTGTCATGTCCGTGAACGTGCTCTTTCTGGGCATTTTAACACTTGGCATGCGTGCAATTATTTAGAATTGAGATGAATAGATGTCATTTTTCCATACAAAAAACGCGCCTTTAACGATTATTTATAAAGCGACGCAAAGCTTTGTGTAAGCGTGAAACCTGATTCATCGATACCATATGTTATTGAGTCGATCTTGGTTGTAAATACATTATACATGATCAGGGCCAAAGCCGATGTTCCGATACCCAGGGCCGTATTATACAAGGCCTCCGAGATACCGATGGCCAGTTTACCGGCTGCACCGGCACCACCTTCATCACCCAGGGCAGAGAAGGATTTGATCATCCCCATAACGGTTCCTAACAGGGCGATCAGGGTACCAACTGATGTAATGGTAGAAAGAAATACCAGGTTTTTCTGCAACATCGGCAATTCCAGTGCGGTGGCCTCTTCCACTTCTTTTTGAATTCCCATAACCTTTTGATCCGTATTTAAGGTCCCTTCGTTGATCATTTCTTTGTAACGGCGCAAACCTGCTTTCATGACATTGGCAACAGAACCTCTTTGTTTGTCGCACTCAGACAATGCAGCATCCACATTACGGTTGGCAAGATGGTACTGGACCTTCCTGATAAAGTCAGAGATCGAACCGCCTCCCATCGCTTTACGGATGGTGAGAAATCGTTCGATAGAAAATGTGACTACCATCAGGAACATGCCAAGCAGGAATGGTATGATGATACCTCCCATGTAAATACCACTTAAAGCATCTTTGGGTTTGTCGTGTTTTGGCCAGAACATCCCTTTCCCTTTTATTTCAAATCCATCCGGATTTCCAAAAATGAAACGCCAGATAAGATAACCGGCGATGAGACAAAAAATAGGGGCTAGCCATGAGATGGCGTTGCTGGTCTTTTTTGCCTGTACAGATGTGGCCTTCACTGATGCGGATGCAGTTGGTTTAGTCTCTGCCATGATCTTTGTTTTTAGTGTTTGTTTTAAATGTTGAGTACTGCTTATTTTCAGCGTTGCAATGCTAAGAAAAAAGTTTATAAAAAAAACCCCTTTGACTCAAGTTTTTTGGGTAAGGGGTTGAAGTTAAGGATTTTTCTTACCGGAACAAGTCTCTGAAAAATAATTTGATAACAAATTCACCGGTCATTTCAAGGACTGCATCCCCGTCCATTATGCTGCATTCAATTGTTGTATTTGATGCATTGGAAAAGAAGATAGTATGCAGGAATTTGCAAGGCGTCAGACGCCCTTATTCATAGCGTAGTGCCTCAATAGGATTGAGCCTCCCCGCCTTTCGGGCCGGGTACCAACCAGCCAATAAGCCAACAATACTACAGATGGCTATACCGTAAAATACCCAGTCCCAGGGAACCACGAATCCCGTTTTCAGCACCATGGAGAATAAGTTTCCCACAAGGATCCCCAAAGCGATCCCGAAAAAAGCGCCCAAAACACTTATGATGATCGCTTCCAGCAGGAATTGAAGTACGACCATGCTCCTCTTTCCGCCAATGGCCTTGATAAGCCCAACTTCCCTGGTTCGTTCTGAAACCGATACTAACATAATATTCATAAGGCCGATGGCAGCCCCGATCAGGGTGATAAGCCCGATCACGGTAGCAGAAATGGTCAGGAACCCCAGGCTCTTCATGGCTTTTTCAGCCACACTATCACTACGATCCAGGACGAAATTGTTTTCCTCCGTGGTGTTCAGTTTTCTCACAGCCCTGAATACACCTTCGGCTTCCCCCATCGCCTCATTCACCTGGCGCAGGTCGCCGGTCATGACAGCAATAACAAAGGAGAAACCCGTTGGAAAATTCCGGTCAACATTCCTGTAAGAAGTAACAATAAGATTATCCCGGCTGAATCCGAATGTAGATCCCCGGCTCTCGAGTACACCGTTAACCCGGAAGGGAATATCATTGATACGGATAATGGCGTTGACCGCTTTTTCTGTACTTTCTTTGAACAGTTTTTTGGCCACGTCATTTCCCAGGAGGCAAACATTGCTGCCGGCTTCCACTTCCATCCGGTTGATATTACGTCCATACTGCAGGCCGAATCCATTGACCAGCATATAATTTTCGTCGCCTCCAAATAAAGTGATATTCGGATTGGTTTTCTTCGATTCGTAAGAAACGATATTTTGCCGCCCCCCGAAAATATAAATACTCTTGGTAGAAGGATAGCGGAAACGGGATACAAAATCTTCTGCTTCTTCCTTGGTGATCATTTTACCCAGGTTGGATTTTTTTTCTTTTCGTTTTCCTTTTTTCTCCAGCTTGATATCATTGTTATTATCCCCGCCGAAACGAAAATTCCTCTCTTTAAACCTTACTG
>DATINK010000198.1:0-4910 GCA_035474355.1 Chitinophagaceae bacterium
TGACTGACATACAGGATGAATTTGCTGATCCCGAATTTTTCGTGGATCCATTTTTTTGATATCTCTTTATGATAGGGAAGAAAAAATCGTTTGCTGACTCCATTCGGTATGATATGAATGGGTTGATCAGTCGTGCCGATATATTTTTGGATAGACCTCCTTGAATAGGCCGAAACAGTGGTGATGATATCCGCTCTTTTTGCAGCATCCCGGTAAAGCATTTTTTTTGAAAGCCGGTAAGGATAGCTGAATTCCCCCGGAAATTCATTCAGGGTCACGTCGTGGATAGTGACGATATACGTACATTTTTTGGAAGGAGGGAGGATATACTGAAAATGTGCAAAGTCAATCCTGTAACGGGTTATTAATTCCGGGATAGAATAAAGCAATCTTGTAAATGCTGATTTCCCGGGGTATTTAATAAACCGGATATTGGGAATACCCTGAAATATTTCCGCCAGCTTTTCCGGTTCATAAGCCCCCAGGTAAATCTCTAATTCGGGGATCCGGGCAAGCTGCGAATAGATCTCTTTTATATAGGTCCTGGTTCCCTGGTATTCATTGTCAAATACATGGGCATCGGCGAACAGTTTTATTTTTCCAACTACAGCAGGCATAAAGATTACTAATCATTCCACGTGTTAACTGCTTGACTAGTAATCTTAAATCGGAATATAAGGGGTTGATGGTTGCCTTGTACTGACCCTGAAGGGGTCAAATACAAATAGAAATAGCATTGCAATTTATTTCCCAACCCCGAAGGGGTTGAATTAAACCACTTCGTGGTTTGGAGACATGTATGTCACGTCTATCCTATTGTATTGAATCCCTTCGGGATTCAGATCACCCAAAACCCCGAAGGGGTTAAATACAAATAGAATAAGTATTGCATTTTATTTTACAACCCCGAAGGGGTTGAATACGATAACACCGGATGAAATCCGGTGAAAACGAATGCAAAAACAGATATCCCAACCCCGGCGGGGTTGAATATTTGAAATTTGGAACTGGAGAATGCACCAAAATAATGCGGAGAGATCGAAAATGCTGAGTATTGAACAGGAAGCACAGTGTGCGGTTCTTCCACTGGAAGAACCGATGGCAACAAAGATGATAGTAGCAATACAGCCGGGTAAAAAATCTATATTACGCCTGCTAATTCCAGACTTCGTTTCCTCAATTTCCTGATCTCAATATTTTCGATTACAGGTTCAGGCATTAAGATCAGCGATACATTGTTTTTCTTCCACCAATCATTTACTGACAATTCAGTACAGGAAACAACACCCACCAGGTATTTTCTATGTTCTCCGGAATGCCATTCTTCGATCCATTCCAGGTTTTCCCTGGGTATATGTTTCCAGTCATCAAAACTGAGATAGACCCTCAGGAAAAAATCCTGGCTCAATTCATGGGGTACATGATGATACAATTTCTTGTATTCATATTTATATCCATATCGCAGGGCAGCGATATCACTTAATACGGCTGACGCGGTGGGAAAACTTCCGGCGCCTTTGCCATAGAAGAATTGTTTGTCGGCAAAACTGCTTTCAATCACCACACCATTATATTCATCCTTTACAAATGCCAGGTGATCGGCGGCATTCACGAATTGGGGCAGGACAAAAGCCGCCACTTTTCCATTTTGCAATTTTTTTGCCTGGGCCACCAATTTTACCTGCTGATGTTTTGAAGCTGCCAGCACGGCATCTCCTTTTTGAATATGCTGGATACCGCTAAACAATAAAGACGCCGGCTCCTCAATGATACCGTAGGCATGTGCAAGTAAGAGGGTCCATTTGTGAACGGCATCATGGCCTTCTACATCGAGAGAAGGATCAGATTCTGCAAAACCCGCTTGTTGTGCAAGCAAGAGGGCTTGTTTGAATTCAAGTTTCTCTTCGAAGATCCTGGTGAGGATGAAATTGGTAGAACCATTGATAATGCCCCTGATCGCATGTAACAGGTCATTATCATAATATTCTTCCAGGTTCCTGATCACGGGTATGGATGCACAGGCAGCGGCTTCATATAATAAAGAACGCCCCGTATCCTGTTGCAAATGAAGCAGTGTTTGTAAATGATTGGCGAGCATTCTTTTACTCGCACTGACTACATCCTTTCCATTTTGCAGGGCTGTGGAAACAATTTCAAATGCTGCTTCGGTATCATTGATCACTTCCACGATGATATTGATCTCGGGGTCGAACAACAATTCATTCTTATTCGTTGTAAACAGTTCAGAAGGCGCGTTCCTTTTTTTTTGCGGATCATGGATGCAGATCTTTTTGATCCGGGCATGCAGGGAAGGCGTTTGTTCCAGTACACGGTAAAGCCCTTCACCCACTACACCGAATCCAAACAGTCCAATGGTCAGTTCACGATGGCTCATGTTGTAAGTGTTGATAATTTTTCAGTTTTTGATACTGTTGTAAGTGCTAGTGCCGATTCAATGTCCCTGGTAAGATCTTCCGGCTCTTCCAGGCCGACGGACAACCTCACCAGGCTATTGGCAATACCGGCGGCTTTTCTTTTTTCTTCGGGAATGGATTTATGCGTCATTTGAGCAGGATGACAAACGAGACTCTTTACACCACCCAGGCTTTCGGCCAGTTTGAAGATCCTGGTAGATGTAACAAAACGGGTGGCTGCTTCTTCTGTATCTTCTTTTAATGTAAATGAAACAATTCCGCCAAATCCGCTGGCTTGTTTCGATGCGATGGCATGATTGGGGTGTGAAGCCAGGCCCGGGTAAAAAACTTTATCGACTGCAGAATGGGTCTCAAGAAATTGAGCGACAGCCTGTGCATTGAGACAATGTTGTTTGATACGCAAAGGCAGGGTTTCAATACCCCGGATCACCAGCCAACTGTCAAACGGTGAAAGTATGGCCCCACTTGCATTTTGAATGAATTTGATCTTTTCACCCAATGCAGGGTCCCTGGTAACAACAAGCCCCGCAATCAGATCCGAATGTCCCCCCAGGTATTTGGTAGCCGAATGCACAACGATATCAGCGCCTAATAGAATAGGTTGTTGCAGGGCGGGGGAAGCAAAAGTATTATCCACGCAGAGCCAGGCACGATTTGATTTTGCAATGCTGGCGATCGCTGCGATATCGGAGATCTTCAGCGTTGGATTGGTAGGCGATTCGATCCAGATCAGTTTGGTGGCAGGTGTAACTGCATTGAATACATTCTCTGCATTTGTACTATCCACATATTTGACCCTGATCCCGAATTTCTCGTATATATGCGTAAATAACCGGAATGCTCCACCATAGATATCATCCACCGCGAGAATTTCATCACCCGATTGCAGCAATTTCACCACCGCATCGATGGCGGCTAAACCGCTGCCAAAAGCGATACCGGTGGAACCGGATTCAAGTTGTGCGATCAGGTCTTCCAGTACGGCTCTCGTGGGGTTGCCTGTACGGGCATAATCGTATCCCTTGTTGACACCCGGCGATTCCTGCACATAGGTGCTTGTTTGATAAATGGGAACAGCAATGGCGCCGGTCAGTGGATCGACCGGGATACTGTGGATCACCTGGGTTGCATTGTAGCTCATAAAATGTGTTTTTGCCCCCGTCCCCTAAAGGGGAGAAGAGTGATTAAATAAAATGTTTAATAAATGCAAATACTTATCAGGAGAGGTAGTGATATAATTATCGGGAAGCTTTATTGCCCCCTTTAGGGGATGGGGGCAATAAAAAAGCTCACCCGATACATCAGATGAGCTTTGAATATGTTTGAAGATATTTCTTAGCTGTTAATCTGACTTATCTGTCCCGACGCTTCGGTCAGGATGGAATTGGCACCGTTTCGCGAATTACGACTTTAGATTTACGATTTTAGATTTACAAAACTCAAGACAATCGTAAATCATAAATCGTACCTCGTAACTCGAGATGGTTGTCAAGGCTTCATCGGGCCATTACCCTCTGCCTTTCTTGATAAGTTGCAAAGAACTATTGCAAATATAGTATTGAATTTTATTCCTCCAAATTATTCTCGCTATATGAACGATTGTTAGTGCGAAATAAAAAGGAGGCTACTTAGTAGCCTCCCCAATGATCACTGGTGATATACAACTTTATGGTTATTGATTCCCCGCTACCGGAGTGGTAGGGGTAACTTCAACGACTTTTGATCCGCTGTAAAACCAAGGCTGTGCTTTTTCGACTTTTACGACAGGTTTGGATTTATCTTTTTTGGACTTTTTCACAGGTTGTTGTACCGGTTCTTCAACTACAGGAGCCGGCTCAAAAGCGACGGCCGGGTTTTCCAGGTTATAGGTACAACCGAGGCAAATATTCAATGTGTTGGCATCATTATCATAGATCAGTACGCCTTCCGGGACTTCTTTCCCTTCTGCTGTTGTTTGTGCGGGGATCTTATAGGTTGAGGGGGATTTTCTGAGCATGGCTTTTACTCTTCCCTGGGGAAGACCATCTATCCATACCAGCCCTTTATTCATTTCATCGAGAGAGATCGAAAGAGAAGTAACCAATACGGGTGCCGTGGCCGATGCTTCTGTGTTGAGCGTAGTATTCGTTGATTCATATTTCCCGATGACAGGGAAGATCTGGTTGATTGTTACCGGCGCCCTGGGCCCGATCAATTTTCCTTCAAACTGAGAAGTGATGGCTGTTACAGTGGGGTTTTTTTTGGGGTCATAGGTTTGCTGTGCTCTTACGGTTAGTGAAAGAGAAAGCAATACAATCCCCATTACCATTACAATGGTCTTTTTCATAAGTTTATATTTAAGTTCTAAAATGTGATTTGGTACTCTGGGTGTCTATTCTTAAATATTATGCCAGAAATAAAATTTGTGGATAACTCAGCATATAAAGCCCACAGTTTCAGGCGTGGGAATCAGGATCGCCCCATTTATTTAAATCC
>DATINK010000199.1:0-8027 GCA_035474355.1 Chitinophagaceae bacterium
CATTCGATCCGGTCACACTGGGCCATGTAGACATCATTGACCGGGCCCTGCCCTTATTTGACAAGATCGTCGTAGGCATAGGATTAAATACTTCTAAGGAGCCGATGTTTTCCGCGGAAAGGAGAAAACAGTGGATCGATGAGATCTACAAAAAAGATGCGAAGGTAGAAGCCGCCATCTATGAAGGACTGACCATCGAATTTTGTAAAAAACTGGGGGCAAAATTCATCCTGCGGGGCATCCGGTATGTAAGCGATTTTGAATACGAGAAAACGATCGCTGATGCCAATCGTACCCTGGACCGCTCCATCGAAACGATCTTTCTGACCGGCGAGCCAAAATATACTTCAGTCGCTTCTACGATCGTAAGGGATATCATCCGCAACCATGGTGATGCCAGCCATTTTTTACCAGCAGTTGTTTTTAATTCGCTTACAAAATAATATACATGTCCATTTGGTTTGATAAGACATTATCATTGGAAAAACTCCAGCCATTCGGTCATGATACCATGTCCGACTGGCTGGGAATCGAGTGGGTGGAAATAGGAGAGGATTACCTGAAAGCCAGGATGCCCGTTGATCATCGAACGGTGCAAACGTATAGGATCTTACACGGTGGTGCTTCCTGTGTATTGGCTGAAACCGTGGGCAGTATTGGTTGCGCCATGGTGATCGATCATACAAAATATTTCTGTGTGGGACTCGATATCAACGCCAACCATATTCGTTCTGCCCGGCAGGGATATGTTACGGGCATCGCAAAACCCATTCATATCGGCGGATCCACGCATGTCTGGGAGATCAGGATCGTGGATGAGGAGGAAAAACTTATTTGTATCAGCCGGTTGACGATGGCGATACTGGAGAGAAAGGTCAAATGAGTCATACCAGTCAATTGGATTACATGTGTTCATAAAAATCTACTTTAACGATAAGCCCCTCTTTCTTTGCGATAGCATTGATGAAGCCATACAGCCCTACGTACACCATGACGATTCC
Source organism: Chitinophagaceae bacterium (assembly GCA_035474355.1). Classification (GTDB taxonomy): domain Bacteria; phylum Bacteroidota; class Bacteroidia; order Chitinophagales; family Chitinophagaceae; genus DATINK01. Next base: position 1,002 of record DATINK010000199.1, read on the forward strand.
ATGTTCATTGATGAATTGAATTCTCATACAGTAAAAGCAATGATCCATGAAATGGAAAAGCCCAGTATCCACGCGGGCGTTTTTTTTCATGCTGACCTCCCGGTATTGCAAAAAAGTTTTTTTAAAAAATTTAAGCTGGTCATTGCAGCCGGCGGGCTGGTCCTGAATGAAAAAGAAGAGATCCTTCTCATCTTCAGAAGGGGTTTTTGGGATCTTCCCAAAGGCAAAATGGAAAAAAAAGAAAAACCCGAAGACTGCGCCATCCGGGAAGTAAAAGAAGAAACGGGCCTGGCAAATGTGAAGCTTGTCAAACCCTTAACGGTCACCTGGCACACTTACCATGAAGGCTCTCATTTTATCCTGAAAGAAAGTCGTTGGTATACGATGAAAGCGGCCGGGAACCAGGTTCTCTATCCGCAAACTGCAGAAGATATTCACGAAGTAAAGTGGGTACCACCAGGTAACATCCCGGAATACTTCGATAAAGTTTATCCATCCGTTCGCGATGTGTTACAGGTATACATTTGATCCTTTTGACGCCTAACTTTGAGAAATGACCGATGCAGTTGCCGTTGCGGAAAAACTTCTCCAGGTTAACGCAGTAAAATTAAATCCTGACCAACCCTTTACCTGGGCCAGCGGTTGGAAAAGCCCTATTTACTGTGATAATCGCCGCATACTTTCTTTTCCATTCATCCGGGATTTCATTAAGTCAGAATTATGCAACCTGGTTTTTGAAAAATTCCCCGACGCTGAGTTACTGGCTGGGGTGGCCACTGCGGGGATCCCCTGGGGTGCAATGGTTGCCGATCAATTAAAGCTTCCTTTTGTATATGTCAGGCCCAGGCCCAAGGAACATGGACTCGGTAACCAAATAGAGGGGTATTTTGAAAAAGGCCAGCGTACCGTAGTGCTTGAAGACCTTATTTCAACCGGTAAAAGCAGCCTGCAGGTCGTACAGGTTTTAAAGGAAGCAGGCTTACAAGTCGAAGGGATGGCATCCATCTTTAATTATGGCTTCCCCGTTGCAACGGTTGCCTTTGAACAGGCATCCATACTTTGTCACTCCCTTTCGGATTACTCATCTCTTGTCAGGCTGGCGGTTAAAAAAGGATTGGTTACGGAAGACCAACATGCTGTTTTGTTAAAATGGAGAGAGGACCCGGCAAATTGGGGAAAGAATTCAGAATTTTGAGGGGTTATTAGCACTAAAATCAATTTGATGAAACGTATCTTTTTTGCAGGCTTTATCCTTGCCCTGTTTGCAATTCCCGCATCTGCCCAGGTAAAAGCCGTTCAGACAGTGGTGATCAAAACACCCAATGCTTTGTGTGAAGCATGCAAGACAAGGATCGAAACTTATTTGAAAAGATATGATGGCGTGCTGGAGATCAATGTGAATTACCGGAAGGCCGAAACCAAAGTGAAATTCGTAACGGATCGTATCAATATTGAAGAGATCAAGACAGCCATTTGTAATGTGGGTTATGATGCGGATGATGTTCCCGCAAATGAAGATTCCTACAACCGGCTTCCCAAGACCTGCAAGAAATTTTCCGATGGGGGAGGGCATCCGAAGCCCAAAGTCGTACCAGTACCAAACCAGTAAGAGTTTAAGGTTTAAGGTTTAAAGTTTAAAGTTTCAGCAACTCCGAAATATTCTGTAACCCTTCATAATGAATGGGGTAATTAATAAAGAATCCAGCCTTACCTACTTTGGCCTTTCCTTCGATCTTCACATTCACTTTTTCATTGAGATAAGAAGTAGCAGCATTTCCGATAAAATGGCTCATGTCCATGATCAATGTCACGGGTAACTGGAATTCCCCGTTGGCGGGAATATGGATCAATGTATCCATTGAGAATTTGCCCACATAATTTCCTTCGATCCAGGCATCACCTGAAGCTTCTTTGACCTGCAACCGGGAATTATTGGGGTTATAATAGAGGAGGCCAAGGATGACGGTCGATTCTTTCAACCCGAGTTTGCTCACCCGGGCCGTTTCAATATTCCTGAATTCTGGTTCCTTGTAATTTTTGCAGGAAAAAACCAGGATGCTGAAACTCGTGGCAAAGAGGAAACGGAACAAGAGGTTTTTCATTTTGATAAATTACTCTGCAATTACTTGATTGCAAGCCTAATATTTTCTCAATAAAATAGTTAGATGTCATTTTTTTATAATGTAATTTGCCCTCCCTTAGCCCCTTTTGTACATCCAATATCAGCCTCGCCGCTGGAAAACCTGGGGGATATCCTAAACGAGTAATTTCCCTATGAAACCGCCTGTCAAAAACTACCCCTGTACATTAAACTGAATCCAGGTGTTATAGTCTGAGTTTCAAATTTTTGACTGTTTTGTATTATTTTGGTTCGCCCTGAATTTCACCAGGACACTTGCTTAGTTGATGAAAAGACTTTTTTTACTACAGGCTCTGTTTACCTGCCTGGCGGTTTCACCTACCTGCCATGGACAGGATTTTTCTAATAAGGGGAAGGATTTTTGGATCATTTATACAGGACATGTCGACGGTACCACTTCCCGCATGGCGCTTTATCTCACCAGCGATCAGAATGCAACGGGTACCGTAAATGTGGCAGGCTCCATTATTAATTTTACAGTTACCGCTAACCAGGTCACCACCATCCGTATCACCAATACTAGCGTTCCCAGTAATAGTCTTGTCTATAATGGCCAGACAGTGGGTATTGGAACAAACAGGGGTATTCATGTTGTGAGTGATCACCCGATCGTGGTGTATTCCCATATCCTGAATGCTGCACGTTCGGGATCAACACTTGTCCTACCGACAAATGTATTGGGAAGAGAATACTATGTATCGACTTATGCATCTATCCTGGGCGGTGGAGGTGCTGTACGCAGGGCTGAATTTGCAGTATGTGCCACCCAGGATAATACGACGATAGAAATAACGCCAACAGCAACTGATGCAACCAGTGTACATCCTGCAAATACTCCTTTCCAGGTAACATTAAATACCGGTGATGTATTTCAATATCAATCGGCTGACCAGGGCGACCTTACCGGTACTTATATCAAATCCATTGCAACGGCTACATCACCCTGTAAACCCATTGCTGTGTTTGCGGGTTCAACCTGGACAGCGATGGGTTGTGCTTCAGCCGGTTCAGGAGATAATCTCTACCAGCAATTGTTTCCCTTTGTTTCCTGGGGAAAAGAATATATCACGGCCCCTTTTATTCTCCGGAGTTATGATGTTTTTCGGATACTCGTAAAAGATCCGACCACAGTGGTTCAGGTCAACGGTGTTGCCTTGAGCCCCGCCACCCTGATCAATAATACTTATTATGATTTCAATACCTCCGGAAATAATACACCCAGGATCATCACTTCGGATAAACCGATCTGTGTCATCCAGTACATGATCACACAAAGCTGTGATGGAGTGAATAGCGACCCTGAAATGATCATTCTCAATTCGGTCGAACAAACGCTGAGTGACATCACTGTTTTATCAGCGCGGAGTGACCTGACCCCACCGGCAACCAATATCACGCGGCATTTTTTGAATATCATAGTAAAAACGGCTGCCTTGGGGAGTTTGCGTGTGGATGGCGCCGCCTGTCAATCCGTTCCGGTCACGATCCCGGCTACCGGGTATAGTTATTTGCAGGAAGAAGTCACCAGTTCCACCAATACAAACCCATCCCATCGCATCACTTGCGACAGCGGATTCCTGGCGATTGCCTATGGTTATGGTAATGTTGAATCGTATGGATATAATGCGGGTACCAATATCCGCGACCTCTACCAGTTCGTCAGTGTGCATAACCAATTCGCCACAGTTAATTTCCCGGCTGCCTGCAAGAATTCACCCTTCACTTTTTCCATGACCTTCCCCTATCAACCCACGCAGATCGTTTGGGATTTTGGGGGATTGTTTCCCAATGTTACTGTCAACAGCCCGGTTTATGATTCTACTTTTTTGGTGAACGGCAAACAACTTTTCCTGTATCGATTGAATAATCCATATACGATCACGAACATTGGGACCTACCCGATAAAAGTGCTGGCCCAGAACCCTACGCCCGATGGATGCAGTGGCCAACAGGAGATCAATTATGACCTGCAGGTATTTGATCCACCCGTAGCAGATTTTAATATTATCAATAATGGTTGCCTCACCGATACAGTTTTCTTTAACGATGTTTCTAATCTGAATGGAAGAACGGCTATCCGCTGGCATTGGGATTTCGGGGATACAGGTGTCGACAGTACCCGGAATACAAAACATAAATACGGCGCGCCCGGATCATTTACGGTAAAATACTCACTGATCACAGACATAGGTTGTTTATCTGATACAGCTTCTAAAGTTGTCAGCCTGACACCGGTGCCTTTAGCAAAATTCGGGGCTTCCCTGCCTTATTGCATTGGAAGAGCTATCAACTTCAGCGATTCCTCCCAGGCATTCAATGGATCAACGATCGTGAAATGGTATTGGAATTTCGGGGATGGTTCACCACAGATCATAGCAACATCCAATGCGATCCAATCTCACGCTTATAGCAACACCGGCACTTATAACGCAACATTAAAAGTAGAGACAACGACCGGGTGCCAGAGCCTGCTGTATTCATTCCCCATTACCATTCATCCCAACCCGGTTGCATCTTTTAATCTTCCCAATGTTTGTCTTCCCGCAGGGACTGCGAATTTCAGCAGTACATCCACGATCAGCGATGGGAGCCAGGGACTCCTTACTTATTTGTGGAATTTCGGGGATGGTGGAACAGCCATCACGCAAAACCCGGTTCATAATTTCAATAATGCCGGGCCTTTTAATGTTTCACTGACTGTAACATCCAATAATGGATGCATCGATGATAGCATCCGGTCTATCAATACAATTTATGCAGAGCCACTGGCTGCCTTTAGTTTACCTGCTGAAGTATGTTTAGGAACTCCCGTGAATCCCATTGACCAAAGCACGGCTCCCGGCTCTACAGTTACACAATGGAATTGGGATTTTGGAGATGGGACAATATCCACTTTACAAAACCCGGTAAAGAATTATGCGAATCCCGGAACTTATACGATCACGTTGTCAGTGACCTCGGCCATCGGTTGCCGAACGATCAATAATACCGCCACCCGTTCGATTGTTGTCAACCCATTGCCTACAGCCAATTTTAATACTTCTGTTCCATCCTGCGCTACCCGTTTCATCACGTTTACCGATGCATCCTCAGCCAATGCGGGTAATCTCGTTACATGGACCTGGAATTATGGAGATGGCAGCAATGCAGTTTTAAACAATCCGGCGGCATTTACACATGTCTATACATCCGCTGGAACTTATAACGCTACCCTTGTAGTGGAAACAAATAAAGGTTGTATCAGCACATTGCTTAGCAAACCAATAACGATTTACCCGATCCCGGAGGCAGGCTATATTTCTCCTGAGGTTTGCCTGACGGATCCTATTGCCCCGTTTACCGATACGAGCCATGTCGCCGGTGGAAATATCATTGCGTGGGACTGGAATTTTGGTGATCCCAATGCAAGCGGGCCAAATCCCAATGCCTCCACTTTACAAAACCCCGGGCATCGTTATAGTGTAGTAGGGGCGTATACAGCAAGGTTGATCATTACTACTGACCAGGGATGTAAGGATACGATATCACAAACCTTTACTGTCAACGGATCGATACCGATTGCCGGGATCGTAGTTCAGCATCCATCTGTGCTATGCAGCAACCGGGATGTATCTATTACCGATGCATCTACCGTAGATTTCGGCAGCATGGTAAAAGTGGAGATCTATTGGGATTATACCAATGACCCTACCAATAAAACCATTGATGACATACCCGTAGCCGGCGGTACTTACACACATTTATATCCTGAATTTGGCACACCTGTTTCCAAAACTTATACGATACGATATGTAGCTTATTCCGGTATTAATTGCCTGAATGTATTGACCCGGACCATTACCGTTTTGGCAACTCCCAGCCTGCAATTCAATGCAGTTGAACCCGTATGTTCAAATGACCCTGCATTCAACATTACAGAAGCCCAATTATTAAATGGCTTACCGGGTTCGTATACATACACAGGTACAGGCGTTAACAGTGGGGGACAATTCAACCCGGCGGTTGCAGGCGCTGGTGTACATACCATTCGCTATACATTCAATGCAGCAAACGGGTGTACCAATTTTAAAGAACAGACCATCGAAGTATATCCGACTCCCATAGCGAATGCAGGTCCTGATAAAGTTGTACTCGAAGGAGGGTTTGTAACCCTTTCCCCGGCACTTACGGCGGGCATGCCTGTAACTTACTTATGGACTCCTTCTTCCGGGTTAAATGATGTCACCCTCCCGGCTGTGATCGCATCACCGGCGGACGATATTACTTATACATTGACTGTAACTTCTGATCAGGGATGTCATACAAATGACCAGGTATTTGTAAAAGTGCTGAAAGCACCTGTCATTCCCAATATATTCAGTCCAAACAATGACGGCACGCATGATACCTGGGAGATCCAATACCTGGAAAGTTATCCGGGTGCGACTGTTGATATTTACAACCGGTATGGGCAGCTCATCTTTCATTCCAGCGGGTATACCCATGCATGGGACGGGACGATCAATGGCAAGCCGGTTCCCATTGGAACTTATTATTATATCGTAGATCCAAAGAATGGCCGGAAGAAAGTAAGCGGCTATGTTGACGTCATCCGGTAAGACCGTAGAAATACTAAATCCCTCCCTTTTATTACCTCGGAATTGCTCTAAACAATTATCCCAGATATCGGAAAACCCCTTAGTAAGTTCAGGTTGTTTTTGCTAAATTGCGGGACTGTTTTCACTGTCAGGACATTGGACTAAATGAGAAAAGTCAGCCTTTTAAGTACCCTCGTATTTATCCTATTCGTGGATAGTACATCTTTTGCCCAGGATTTCTCTAATAAAGGGAAGGATTTCTGGGTGGGATATGGCTATCATGAAAGGATGTCCGCCAATTCCCAGGAC
>DATINK010000200.1:0-2790 GCA_035474355.1 Chitinophagaceae bacterium
CAAAGAATTGTCCGAATAAGGCGGCCAGCCCCATCAACAACACAGAAAACCACTCCCAGCCAACGGGTGTACGCCAATCGATAAAAAAAACATCATCCGTTGGCACCCGGCCTATATAATGGATCAGCATAAAAATAACAGGAAGTATAAATCCCGTGAGGATGAACGCCAGCACAATGATGCGCGTATCATAATGTCCGGCCAGCCTGTTCACCGTCATATAGGCAAACGCGGAAGTGATTCCTGAAATAAGCCCCGCTACATGATAATACCAGGGAAAATGCATCGCTGGTTTATAGATCAATATCATTCCAACAAATCCAAGCAAAACGGCCAGCAAAACACCGTGACCATGATATTCTTTAAATAATAAGAATGAAAAAATGGCGATGAACAATGCTGATGTCAGGTTATAGGTCATGGCAGTTCCCAATGGTATATGCAGGATGCAATACAACAAAGTGTAGAGGGCCGTAGCGCCCATGAGGCCGCGAAAAATGAGTAACCTGAATTTTCCTCCACGATTTACCGGAGGCTTAATAAGAAACCCGGCGAGGAGAACAACAAGCCCGACCGCATTTCTGTAAAAAACAAGCTGACCCGCATTAAAATGTCCTGTCAAAGACTTAGCAGCGCCACCCATGACAGAAAATCCAAACGCAGCACAGAGCATGAAGAAAAGGCCTTTATATCTGGGATCCTTATACATGAGACAGTCTTTCAACAGCCTCTTCCAGGGTTGATTGTTTCTTTGAGAAACAAAAACGAATGACCTTGTCGTCTTTTCCGGATTGATAAAAAGCCGAAACAGGTATCGTTGCTACACCGGCTTCTTTAGTAAGCCTGATCGCAAGATCCTTATCGCTTTCATCACCGATCCGTTCATAAGTACCGCAGATAAAATAACTCCCTGAAGAAAGCTGAAGCGTAAATCTTGTTTGTTTCATCAGGTCAATGAAATGATCCCGTTTCGCCTGCATGAAAGATGACAGCGAAAGATATGCTTCCTTGTTTTCCAGGAAGCGGGCCAGCCCCACTTGTGAGGGAGTATGACAACTAAAGCAATTAAACTGGTGGACCTTTCTGAATTCTTTCGTGAGGGCCGCGGGAGCAACACAATATCCCATCTTCCATCCCGTGCAATTGTAAACCTTGCCAAAAGAAAAACAAACAAAACTTCTTTCCAGGAGATCCTGGTATTTTAACATAGATAAATGAGGCATATCATCATAGATAAGGTGTTCGTACACTTCGTCGCTGATAATAAAGATCCCCGTTCCGGTCACGATCTTTCTCAATTGTTCAATATCGTTTTGTGTAATAACAGAGCCGGTTGGGTTATGGGGTGAATTGATAATGATCGCCCTTGTTTTTTCATTCACGGCCTTTGCAACAGCCTCCCAGTCGATCCGGTAAGTAGAAGATTTTGCATCCGGGAATAAAAGGCTGATCGGAATGGCTTTGGCGCCATTGATCTCCACATTCGGAATATAACTGTCATAAGCCGGTTCAAAAACGATCACTTCATCACCCGGGTGAAGGATGGCGGTCAAAGAAGAATAGATCGCATAGGTTCCGCCGGGTGTGATCGTGATCTCGGTATCGGGATTGACCTTTGTTGTATAGAGGGATTCAATTTTTTTTGCAATCGCTTCGCGCAAAGGCATCCATCCGGGCATCGGTGAATATTGATTGAAGCCTTCGGTCATGGCAGCGTTCACCATCTCCCTGAGATCTTTGTTCATTTCAAAATCAGGAAATCCCTGGCCCAGGTTAACGGCATTGTATTCTGTCGCCAACCCACTCATGACAGTAAATATGGTGGTGCCTACGTTGGGAAGTTTAGAGTTGATGTTCAAGATTATTTTTTTACGTATAATTTTTTGGTTGCAGTCTCACCCCTTTAGGGGATGGGGGCAATAACAGCGGTTGCTTCTATTTCAATGAGGTATTCCGGTGCGATCAGCGCGCCGACTTCCAGCATCGTGGTACAGGGCTTTATTTCTTTAAAGAATTCTCCATGTGCACGTCCGTATTCTTCCCATCTTGAAATATCTGTAACAAACATTCGCGTTCTCACCACGTCTTTCAAAGAAGCCCCCGCCCGCGCCAATACTTTTTCGATCTTTTGAATGATGTATTTTGTTTGGGCATAGGCGTCCCCCGGCCCCACCAGCTCATTCTTATCATCCACAGCAACGGTGCCTGTTACTTCTACCAGGTTGTCGACTCTCACTGCGCGACTATAGCCTATGATGTCCTCCCATTTTGCGCCGGAAGAATAATTCGTTCTTTTCATTATGATTTTATTTCAATATTAGCGGCCTTCACGCCGGGTTCTCCATTCATACGCAGGTAGATCTGTGCAACGGTAACCACATCCTTCCTGCAATAGGTGACAATTCGCTCCAGGCTCTTTTCTTTTTCTTCGGGGGTTTTTGCCGACCAGTAAACACTCCAGACCATACTTCCGTCAATATCGTCTTTGGGTGTAGGAATGCCCAGCGTTTGTGCCAGCAGGTTCAACGAAGTATAATGTTTGAAATCACCGAATTTCCAGAGATCCAGTGTATCGAGATGGTTGATCTCCCAGGGCTTTTTTCCTGATAAGCGTAACATCGCCGGCACGGGAAGATCGTTGATGATCAGCCGGCGACAGAGATAGGGAAAATCAAATTCCTTTCCATTGTGGGCACATAGATATTTGGATCCGTCACCCGACCATTTATTGAGCATCTCGCAAAATTCAGCCAACAGTATCTTTTCGTCATCACCATAAAAACTTTTGAT
>DATINK010000201.1:0-6430 GCA_035474355.1 Chitinophagaceae bacterium
TGATTTTTTTGACCGTGGCGACCAGGTCACTGAAGTTCTTTGGCTGATCTATTCGCTGGAAGAAAAAGCAAAAGCTGCCGGGGGATATGTACATTTTATCCTGGGCAACCATGAGATCATGAATATGGGTGGCGACCTTCGTTATGTGCAACAGAAATACAAGGATAATGCACAATTGATGCATGAAAATTATGAATCCCTTTATGGCGAACGTTCTGAGTTAGGGAGATGGCTTCGTTCGAAAAATATTATGGAAAAGATCGGGCCCTTCCTGTTTACGCACGGCGGGGTATCGGCCGAATTGAACCAACTCAATTGGAGCCTGGAGAAAATCAATAAGACTGCAAGACCTAAATATGCAGATGGTGAATATGAATTTGCCAATGATAAACTGACCATCCTGTATGGCGATGAAACCAGCCCGTTTTGGTACCGTGGATATTATATGCACAGGCCCCCGGGGATCGAAGAGCAGGTCAATAATACCTTAAAGGTCTTTAATGTAAAACATGTTGTAACCGGTCACACGATCGTTGCCGATACCGTTAGCTCCTGGTATGGGGGAAAAGTTTTTAATACCGATACGCACCATTCCGAAGGCAAATCCGGGGCGATATTCGTAGAAGGCAATAAGATATTCAGGGTGGATGCCGAAGGGAATAAGTTTTTATTGAAGGAAGAATGAAATCTGCCACCGTTCACGAAATCAAGCAGGAACTACTATTAAAGAAGCCCTCCGAATTGGTCCAGCTTTGCCAGCGCCTGGCAAGATTTAAAAAAGAAAATAAAGAATTGCTGACCTACCTGTTGTTTGAAGCCCAGGATGAGCAGGGTTTTGTCAATTCATTGAAAACAGAGATCGAAGAATTATTCGGCACCATTAATACGACACAGCTCTATTTTGCAAAAAAGACGCTGCGGAAGATCATCAGGCTGATCAATAAGTATTGCCGGTACAGCGACAATAAGCAGACAGAAGTGGACCTGCGGCTGTTTTTTTGCCTGCAATTGAAAAACTCGGGGATCCCTTTCGAGAGAAATACTGTCATTACTAATCTTTATAATACCCAGGTTAAAAAAACACGTGATATGCTGGCCACCCTGCATGAGGATTTACAGTATGATTATGCAAAGGACATAGCTGTATTATAAAAATTGCCAGGAAATAATGAATCGCTTTCAAAACTTCCCGGCAATTAAGAGGGTACTTACAATTTATTTCAGGGTTCCGAAAACACCGTCATTTTCATCATTAGGACCAGCTGCGTAATACAAAGTAAAATTATCCAGTCCTGAACCAGCGGGGGCGAAAGTTATACCCCATAGCCCATCGATCGAAACCGTGCTGCCATTTGCCATCAGGGCTCTTTTGAACGTTCCATCCGTATTATAGACAAGGATCCTTCCATCCCCAAAATTTCCAACCAGCAGGTTGAAACCTGAACTGGCAAAACCCGGAGGTGATAGCGTAATACTCCAGGGAGCATTCAGTTCAGCACCTGAGATCAGCCTGTTGATTAGTGTGCCATCTGTATTATATACATCCACATAGCCAAGGCCTGCACCGGTCTCTTCTTCACCATCGAGGTCTACTTTGGCATACATGACATAGAGTTTCCCATTTATATTCTCAATATTAAAAGGTGAATAACCGGAAGGAAGAGAGGGGTCTGTAAAAGGTTTGATTACCGGGCTGAACGAAGAATTGAACACATCGATCCTGCCTTCTTTTAAGTTGGCAGCATAAATGAATTCATTTGCATTATCGTTTCCTATTGTAATTCCTGTATAGGCTGCTGTAGCTGCATTATTCACCACTACTTCGGCAGAACTGCCGGTATTCCAGCCTGAAATGGTCCCATTTTCATTAGCAATGATATACTTTGCTGCATTACCATTCCCAAGATGGAACCCACTACCTCCATAATAAGTCATACCCGTTGGAGATCCTCCGACGGTAACGGCAGGAATGACTTCGTCACCTGTGTTACCGTTGTATACGACTACTTTACCCGTGCCTTCTGCTGAGATCCAGGCGTTGCCGGTTGGAGAAAAAGCAATTCCCCATGCATTGACCAGGTTGGGATCAACCCTTGCACCGGCATACCCAGAGGAAGTATTAGAGACAAGATTCGTTTGGGTCAGTGTTTTCCCGGTGCTATTGTCATTATTATCATCTTTATTGCATTTTGAAAAGGCAAGAAGGACGAGTGCTGCCAGCAAGAATTTTCCTGCAAAAAATACCCGGGTTTTCATTGTGAGCTTTTCCATAATGTTTTTTTTTAAGGTGTAGGAATATTTATTAATTGAACAAAGCAGAAGACAGGTCTCACGCTTTGAAACATTTCATCTATATCTCAGGAGGAGTAATGAAGCTTGCCGGGTATCTGGCAATTAGTATTCGGGTAGTGGAAAATTCAATTATTCAACAATAACCAAATTCATACCAGAATGCATATCTAAATAAAATCAATTAAACTCGCTGCCTAATTAATTGTGGAATAATGATTAATTGAATTTTTATTAATTGACTAACTTTCGTGCATGGCAGGACAACTGATCACGAATATCCGGCAGCTCATCAATGTCCGGGAAAAAAATGAACTATTGCGGGGAAATCAGCTATCCATACTTCCCTGTCTTGACAATGCATGGCTGATGATCCAGGAGGGACGCATTGCCAGTTATGGTGAAATGAAGGAACTGGATACAGGGAAGTTAAATCCAGCTCAATTGATCGATGCAAAAGGGCAATTCATTCTGCCTGCCTGGTGTGACTCCCATACGCATCTTGTATTTGCCGGCAGCCGGGAAGAAGAATTCACGGATAAAATAAAAGGGATGAGTTATGCAGAGATTGCATCCCGGGGTGGGGGCATACTCAATTCAGCCTGGAAATTGAATGCCGCGAGTGAAGAAGAGTTATTTGAACAGGCTTGGGGGAGACTCGAAGAGATCAGTCGTTTGGGAACGGGAGCGGTGGAGATCAAAAGTGGCTATGGACTTTCCGTGGAAGGGGAGTTAAAAATGTTGCGGGTGATAAAAAAATTAAAACAGAGATCTGATTTAACTATTAAAGCCAGTTTCCTGGGGGCCCATACTTTCCCGGATGAATATAAGAACGACCACCAGGGATACATCAATCTTATCATCAATGATATGTTGCCGGAGATCGCTGAAGAAAAACTGGCTGATTATATCGATGTGTTTTGCGAAACAGGATTCTTTTCTGCAGCCGAAACCGAAATGATCTGTAAAGCCGGGCAGAAATATGGGCTACGACCGAAGATCCATGCAAACCAACTGAATGTATCCGGTGGGGTGCAGGCGGGAATCAAATCGGGAGCGATCAGTGTAGATCACCTGGAGACCATGGACGATGATGCCATACAAACATTAGCGTTATCTAATACGATCGGGACCTTATTGCCCACAGCAGCTTTTTTCCTGAGAATGAATTATGCGCCGGCCAGGAAACTGATCGATGCAGGGGCAGCGATCGCGATTGCTTCTGATTATAACCCGGGATCCTCTCCGTCAGGAAATATGAATCTCGTTGTGGCCATGAGTTGCATCCAGATGCGCATGCTTCCTGAAGAAGCCATCAATGCTGCTACACTCAACGGTGCTTATGCCATGGAAGCACAAAATGAACTGGGCTCGATCACGGTTGGAAAGAAAGCAAACCTCATTTTCACAAGACCTATTCCTTCGTTGGCTTATATTCCTTATTCATTTGGAACAAATCTCATTAACAGAGTCATGATCAACGGACTCTTTTTACCCCCTTTAGGGGGTTAGGGGGTGATCAAAGGAGAATTTCTGAATTTCCCCTCGTAGAACAACTATTACTCGCATTTTATTAATGCAATAGCTTTTGCTGGTATAATTATTGGGCAGTTTAGGCAGCTAATCCTGAGCTCATGAGAATATTTCTCCCCTTTATCTTTTTAGTTTTTACTACTTGTAATAAAACGAAGCCTGTTGACGGGACCGGCACAAATCCAAACCCTCCAACCGGAGGAGGTGGTGGAGGAACGAACACCTGCACCGCTACCAGGGCAGCGGTAGAAAATATCGGGATATTTCCAACAGATAATCCATGGAATAAAGATATTTCTGCGGAACCTATCGATCCATATAATACACAGATCATCCAGGGGATCTCTTCACCCGTGATAAAAGCAGATTTTGGCGCTGGCTTATGGCAGGGAGCGCCTATCGGCATCCCATATATAGTGGTATGCGGAAATCAACCGAAGCTGGCAATACATTATACAGATTATGGTGATGAAAGCGATCCGGGTCCTTTTCCCATTCCACAATCAGCGCCTATAGAAGGCAATGGAAATGGTGATTCACACGTGATCGCTGTAAATATTGAAAACAAGATCTTATACGAACTTTTTAATGCACATATAAACGGAGATCATTGGGATGCTTCATCCGGGGCTGTATTTAATTTAAACTCGAATCAATTGCGACCGGAAACCTGGACCTCTGCCGATGCAGCCGGTTTGCCGATATTCCCCGGATTGGTGAGGTATGAAGAGATCTTAAAAGGAGAGATCGATCATCCTATTCGTTTTACATTAACCAGTAATAATGTTAAGCCTGCCTATATTTATCCTGCCCGGCATAAAGTAAGCAGTTCAGGCGGACTATACAGCCTACCCTTTGGAGCGAGGATCAGGCTGAAAGCAAGTTTTGATATCAGCGGTTATTCTTCCACTAACCAGGTCATTCTCCGGGCTATGAAGAAATACGGTTTGATACTGGCAGATATTGGGAGCAATATGTATATCAGTGGCGCTCCGGATGAACGATGGAATAATGATGACCTGCGACAATTGGGACAGGTTCATGGAAGTAATTTCGAAGTAATAAAGTTCAATAATTAACACCTTTTTTCTACCCCTTCATTTCCCTGCACATACAATATCTTAGCGGCTAAATACAATTTCGTTGCAACCTATTATTGAATGTGTCCCCAATTTCAGCGAGGGAATAAATATGGATATCATCGACCGGATAACGGCCGAGATCAAATCCGTAGAGGGGGTGCGTTTGTTGAATGTGGATGCGGGAAAAGCCACAAACAGGACGGTGGTAACCTTTGTGGGCGCCCCGGAACCTGTTGTGGAAGCGGCTTTCAGGGCCATCAGGAAGGCAGGGGAACTGATTGATATGAGCAGGCATAAAGGCGAACATCCACGCATGGGCGCCACAGATGTCTGTCCCCTGATCCCCATCTCCAATATCTCCATGGAAGAAACGGCAAAATATGCCCGCCGGCTTGCCAAAAAAGTAGGGGAAGAGTTGAAGATCCCTGTTTATCTCTATGAATCCGCCCAAGATGATAAAAAAAGGAGTAATCTTTCGGTGATCAGGGCCGGAGAATATGAAGGGTTTTTCAAAAAAATAAAAGAACCGGAATGGAAACCGGATTTTGGTCCTGCTGAATTTGACGCGAAAAGAGGAGGCACTGTCATTGGCGCAAGGGATTTCCTGGTGGCTTATAATGTCAACCTGAACACCACTTCAACAAGAAGAGCCAATGCTATTGCCTTTGATGTGAGAGAAGCCGGCAGAAAAATAAAAAATGAGAAAGGAGAGGAGATCGTAAAGCCCGGCACCCTGAAATCCGTGAAAGCCATTGGCTGGTATATTGAAGAATACGGAATTGCCCAGATATCCATCAACCTCACCAATATCAACATCACCCCCTTACATATTGCATTCGATGAAGTGTGCAGGAAAGCAGAGGCACGTGGTATAAGGGTCACGGGAAGTGAACTAGTAGGATTAGTCCCTTTACATGTGTTGACAGATGCCGGCAAATACTTTCTTAGAAAACAGCAACGATCTGCGGGTGTTTCAGAAAAAGAACTGATCCGAATTGCCGTGATATCACTTGGACTGAATGAACTCGGCCCATTTCATCCTTCAGAAAGAATAATAGAATATATGTTAAACGAAACCAGCACCAACAAACTGATCGAACGGAGCCTTGCCGATTTTGCGGATGAAACCGCAAGTGAAAGCCCGGCTCCCGGCGGAGGTTCCATCGCTGCTTATGCAGGGGCATTAGGGATCTCATTGGCTACCATGGTCGCCAACCTTTCTTCACATAAAAAAGGTTGGGATGATAAGTGGGAGGAATTCAGTAAATGGGCGGAGAAAGGACAGGAGTATAAAACTGAATTACTTCGATTGGTAGATGAAGATACCAAGGCTTTTAACCGGATCATGGCTGCGATGGGCATGCCTAAATCAACGGAAGCTGAAAAATCCGCCAGGGAAAAAGCCATGAATGAAGCTACCCGCCAGGCCATCGACATTCCATTCCGCGTGATGCAAATCTCGCTGGAAAGTATGGAAGTCATTAAGGCCATGGCTGAGTCGGGAAATCCAAATTCCGTTTCCGACG
>DATINK010000202.1:0-6022 GCA_035474355.1 Chitinophagaceae bacterium
GGGCAGCCGGCTATTTATAATGCGGTGAATGTTTCTCCCGATAAAAAATATATGATCCTTCGCACGATCAATAAACCTTATTCTTATTCTGTGCCCGCCCAGGGCTTTCCGACCACCGTGGTGATCACCGATATGAATGGACGGATGTTAAAACAACTGGCTGAACTTCCTTCCGCAGAGACCGCACCAAGCGGTAACGATAATGTACAAAATGTAACCCGGGGTTTTGACTGGAGGGATGACCAGCCGTCAACCGTAATATGGTGTATGCCGCTGGATAGTGGACTGATCAGGAAAAAAATGGATTATCATGATGTGGTTTATTCCTTATCGGCCCCTTTTACCAGTGAACCCGCTGAAATATTCAAAACCAAAATGAGATTTCGCAATATTACCTGGGGCACGGCGAATATGGCCCTGGTCACGGAAGGATTGACCGGTAAGCAAAGCATTCAACTGGATCTTTATGATCCATCCAAAGGAACGATCGATAAGCTGCTGGACCGGAACACAACTGATGCCTATTCCAATCCGGGTGTGCCGGTGATGGAAAAAAATCAATACGACCGGGACGTGATCAAGCTCATTGAAAACGGGTCAAAGATGATCATGAACAACCCTACCGGCAGTTCTCCCCAGGGTGATATGCCTTTTATTGCCAGTTTTGATCTTGCCACAAAAAAGTCACATATTCTCTGGCGGAGTAACGAGGATTGTTTTGAATATGTGGCCAAAGTCCTGGATGCTGATAAATTAGAGATCCTGACCCGGAAAGAAAGTGAAAAAGAAGTTCCTAATTACTGGATTAAGAACCTCAGGGCAACCGCTGATGATCAACAGATCACAGGTTTCAAGGATCCTTACCCGCAATTGGAGGGAGTGAGCAAACAAAAGATCTTTTATAAAAGAGCTGATGGGGTTGATCTCACAGGCGATCTGTATTTGCCTAAAGGATATGATCAAAAAAGAGATGGTAAGTTACCCGTCTTCATCTGGGCTTACCCGGCAGAATATAATTCAGCTGCCGATGCCGCCCAGGTAAGAGGAAGCGAGCATAGATTTCCAACGATCAGCTGGGGCTCGCCCATTTTTTATGTTACCCAGGGTTATGCCGTGCTTAACAATGCTGAAATGCCTATCGTAGCCACGGGAAAAGACAAGAAACCCAATGACAATTTTGTGGAACAACTCACGATGAATGCTGAAGCGGCTATTCATGTACTCGATTCAATGGGTGTGGGAGATAAGAACAGGGTGGCAGTGGGTGGTCATAGCTATGGGGCTTTCATGACAGCTAACCTGCTGGCACATACGAAATTATTCAGGGCGGGTATTGCGAGAAGCGGCGCTTATAACCGCTCATTGACTCCTTTTGGATTCCAGAACGAGGACCGTACTTACTGGGAAGCGCCGGAATTGTATAACGATATGAGTCCGTTTATGGCAGCTGATAAAATAAAAACGCCCATTTTACTGGTGCATGGTGAAATGGATGACAATACGGGTACTTTCCCGATCCAAAGTGAGCGCTTGTTCAATGCGATCAAGGGGAATGGCGGCACGGTTAAATTTGTGAGCCTGCCATTTGAAGCACATGGATATCGTGGCAAAGAAAATATTCTGCACATGTTATACGAGCAGGGCGCCTGGCTGGATAAATATGTGAAGAATGCTGATAAAACACCGGCTCCTGAAGTGAAGAAAGCGTTTTAATTGCGTCTGACGATTAAATTACTTTTATGGGTCAAACGCCCTGAAGGCGTCGGGCCCTTTTATGAAATGGTTTAGGTTTTGATAACAATTCATTATCAGTATCAAAACTAATTTCGAAGAACAAATCTCAGCACCATGGGTTTGTTCACCCTCCTGGGTAAAGGCCTTCAATCAATTTTTGGAAAACCTGCCACCTACGCTACCGGCGAAGCTTTTGAACATTATTGCCGCAAATTTATTTTTACCGAAAGTCATTTTGAATTATTACAGAAAACGCATCGGTTCAGGCGAAGCAGGGAGAATTACATTCCTTCCGCAGATCCTGATTTCAGGTTCCGTGACAGGAGAAGCGGAAAGATCTTCTATGTTGAATCAAAATACCGCCGGAGCTTCTTCAAAGGACAGATCAACTGGTGTACCGACAAGCAATTGGGACGTTATCGCCAATGTAACCGGGATTATCCTGTGTTTATTTTGTTAGGCATCGGCGGCCAGGCAGGGAATCCATTAAGACTTTCACTCATACCCCTCACGCAGGCTCCTTATAATACGTTATACGCTAACCAGGTGGAGAAATTCATCATCCCCGTTAAGAGAAGGTTATATTCACGTCTTCTGTGGAGAAGGTGATCCTTACAACTTTTTGCATCAAATTTGCGACTATAAAGCAGTGTCACACACCAAGCGAATATTAGCCCACAAAGAACCACAGAGGGAGGGAGAACCGCAGCGTTTTTCTCTGTGGCCAAAAAAAGAATATGAAAAGGTTATTTCACATTTTTATTTTACTGTGCTTACCCCTAACACTTTTCTCACAGAAAGTAGACAGCATCTATTTTCACCTGTATACCGACAGCCTGAAAAAAGGCACGCATAATTATATCAATGTGGATGGGAAACTTTCCAATGGCCGCTGGCTTCCGTTAACTTCCAAAGAAATTCAATTTTCAACAACCTATGGAGCTTTTGAAGGCAATGAACTGATCTTGCCGGAGAGACCAACTGTAGACAAACTCACTGTTAAAGCCGTATTGATATCCAATCCACTTATCTGGAAGGAAAAAACGATTTGGATAAAAAAACTACCAGATCCTGATCATTTGCCCGAAAAACAACAATGACCAATACTTTCTTATTCCTTATTAAACGGTCTTCTTAGCGTCTTCGAGGAATTTAGCAAGGCCGATATCTGTTAAAGGATGTTTCAGCAGACCTAAAATGGATTCGAGTGGACAAGTGCAAACATCAGCTCCTGCTTCTGCACATTGGATGATATGATTCGGGCTGCGGATCGACGCGGCCAATACTTTTGTAGTAAATCCCTGTATCGTATAGATCCTCTTGATCTGTTCAACCAGTTTCACTCCCTCCCAGCCACTATCGTCGATACGCCCGATAAAAGGTGATACATAAGCTGCTCCGGCTTTCGCGCAGAGGATCGCCTGCCCGGCAGAAAAAACAAGGGTGCAATTGGTACGGATGCCATTCTCTGTAAACCATTTGATCGCTTTTACTCCATCTTTGATCATGGGCACTTTCACGACAATATTCTTATGGAGTGCTGCCAGTTTCTTTCCTTCTTCCACAATGCCTTTAAAGTCCGTACTGATCACTTCTGCGCTGATATCCCCATTCACCATTTCACAGATCGTTACATAATGCTTGTTAATGGCATCTGCGCCCTTGATGCCTTCTTTGGCCATCAGGGAGGGATTGGTGGTTACACCGTCGAGAATGCCAAGCTCATTGGCTTCTTTGATCTGCGCGAGATTCGCTGTATCGATGAAAAACTTCATGGCCCCTGTCCCCTAAAGGGGAAATTTTTGTTTTATAAAATTATTTTAATTTATTTTTTTCTCCCCTTTAGGGGATGGGGGCAAAAAAATGGCAGGCTTATTACATCGCACCGCTGCGACCACCTACCCTTGCTGCCTTCCGGCCCTGGGGGAGTTCAGCAGGAGCTGGTCGTGTAAGACCTGCCAATGCAAATATAAGAAGAAGATGATAGATGAAAGACGATAGATGAAAGATGCCTAACGTTGAAATAGAGAATTCAATCTCGCAAAACCGATCAGTTCATCGGCACGGGCGCCAAAGGGGCGGAAATAAACCATCACCATATAATGATTCTCCGTTCCGTAATAATTCCCTTCAGTATTCTCAAAGGATATGGGTTCATCATTCCTTTTAGTATCTGATACCGTGATATAAGAATAGTTATAATAGCCTTGCTTCAGGAAAAGCGTTTTTTCGTACACGCCTTTATTTTCATTGAAATCCATTTTGGCGTTTGCATCAGGTGTATAGGCGGTTAACTCACCATATAAGTATACACTCTTCCCTTCATAGGCCCTGTTACCGGGTGGTACATATGTAAAATGTACGTCCGCATAATCGCTTTGCCATTGTGGATTATAACCGTCCTGGTTCTCGATGGTATAGATTCCGTCGATATCAGTATAATAAACATACAACTGGCCTCCCCTTTCCACATCGGGCTTGACGTAGACCTGCACTCTCTTATTGCTGTCAGCGATCTTTACCATCCGGTCGCTCATTAAACGCAGGCTTCTCAGGTCGATCCACCTCCATTCTTTACCTGCTGGAAAAGTGGTGCTTTCCTCATCGCTGTATTCATAATAATTACCCCTGAATATGCTGGGCCTGTCGATCAGGGTGGCGCTGGGCCAGGCGAAATTCTGGACAATGACGATTTTCAGGTCCTGCGGGGAAAAAGTGGTGATCTGGTTGCCCACCGTACTAACGCTGACCAATATGCGCTGGTGCGTGCGGGAATACCGGAAATTATAAGGCTGGAGGACCTGGGCGGCGACAGATGTTTTCGTGTTCACCACCATAAACCTTTTCGTAAAAACCAATTGTGATGTATCGTCGTTAAGAAATACTTTTAAAAGATAGTTGCCGGAACGGGTGGGAACCATGCTGTTTTCAGGCAGGTTGACCTGGTAATGCATATACTTGGTTTCTCCCATCGATGAATTCCGGTAAGTGCTGATCCTGTTGGATTGAAAACCGCGGATATAATCAAAGGATTGCAGGTTGGCGGGTGTCCAATCCGCATTGCATAACTGGTAGGTATAATAATAATTCTTCAGATCAGCATCCAGGTCATCGAAATGGAGTTCCAGTAATTCCCCCCCACCCTGGTTAATGACCGGGTAACCATAGATATCACCCATCCGGTGTAATTTGACGGACCTGATATTGGCGTGATAGATATGGTCGGGCAATTGCGCGCCTGAACATAGCGAAAGCAGGAGAAAGCTTATAAAGAGTACATTTTTCATGGGCTGGGGGCCGGTCAATTGAACGCACAAGTTGGGCAAAATCTGATGAAAATGCAGGATTTCTTTTTAAGCGGCATAATTTTGCCGACTGGGTGTTCCCGCAGTCAGTAAGACAAAACAAATCATTTGAAGGTTGCAGGCTTTATAGCGGACAGGATCGCATTTAACCGATCCAAAGGCAAGGATGGTCCCCCGTCTTTTTCCCGGTTTATCATTCGTATTTCGATCGTGGCAACGGTGATCAGCGTAGCCGTCATGATCATTACGCTCTCTTTGTCCAATGGGTTCCAGGAAACAGTGAGTCAAAAGGTTTTTAGTTTCTGGGGACATATCCGTATCCAGGAAAAACAACCCGGCCGGGCCATGATCGCCGAAGAAAGCCCGATCACCCGCAATGATGCATTGGTAGAAAAGATCAAAGAAGATCCCAATGTGGTCAGCATTCATCCTTTTGCTACCAAATACGCGATCCTGAAAACAAAAGATGAAATAGAAGGTGTTTTATTAAAAGGTTTTGACAGCACCTATGATTTTTCACATATCGCCCAATTCCTGAAGGAAGGCCGCGTCATGAAGTTTAATGACAGCAGTTATAGCCGGGAGATCATGATATCAAGCTATACTGCGAATCAATTAAAACTACACGCCAATGACAGGATACTGATCTATTTCATCCGGCCCGATGGTTCGATCCGCCCGGATAAGCTGACCGTTGCCGGCGTTTACAAGACGGGCATTGAAGAATACGATAAAACTTTCGGGATCGGCGACCTGGAGCTCATTCGAAGGCTCAACCAGGACAAAACCGATCCTGCCAATGCATGGAATGATAAAGACGCGATCGGGGGATATGAAATTTTCCTGAAAGATTATAAGAAGATCGATCCTTCTGTTGAAGCCATCTACAACCTGGATCAATTTCCCCCTACCTGGAATACGGTAAGTGTAAAGAATATCTCCCCGAATATTTTCGATTGGTTATCCATGCAGGATAAAACGCG
>DATINK010000203.1:0-18648 GCA_035474355.1 Chitinophagaceae bacterium
GCCGTCGAAGTCGCGCACCGGGCACCTGACGACCTCGCCGCCATCTCCGCCCTCGCCTCGGTCGTGGGGTCACGGCGGACGGTGGCCAGCCGGCTCCGGCTCGAGT
This sequence comes from Chitinophagaceae bacterium, assembly GCA_035474355.1. Taxonomy (GTDB): domain Bacteria; phylum Bacteroidota; class Bacteroidia; order Chitinophagales; family Chitinophagaceae; genus DATINK01. The sequence goes on from DATINK010000203.1 coordinate 107, forward strand.
CCTTCCCTGCAACCCATTGAATATCGGTACGCGAAGGTTCAGGCTGAAGGATGTGAACAGGTTATTATCCAGTTGTGTTCCATAGCCGATCTTCTGCGAAGAGAAATTGCTTTGTTTATGGATCACCGGACTCGGGCTGCCATTGACCGTAACATAATCCTGCGTCACTACATCTGTTGTATTTAAAAAGATGGATTGATTGGCCGCGCTGGAATAATTTGTATTGACATTCCCATTCAGGCTCAGTGTTGGATACAATTGCCCCTTCGCCACTTTCAACCCGGCGACCGCACTTTGGGTGCGAAGATCAACCGCCTTTACTGTGGCAAATTTTTCCAGGGCCGCCTGGTAAATAATATCCGGTGTTTCTGCATAAGTGGTCAGTAAAGATGATTCAGGTAGTTTTTCTAACTGCATGTTCGGATTGTAATCGACATTCATCAACCTGCAGAGGCTGATCTTTGCTGACTCAAGTGCATTTTCACCCGTGATCACTCCTAACTGGTCGCCGGCAAATTGCCCTCTCATATCTGAAAGTTGTGAGGGTGGTATAGCACCCTCTTTATCAAGAGCGATCAATCGGTCTATCTGTTGTTCTGTCACCCCCACCTGGTTATGAGCCTGTGTTAACTGGTCTTCACTTTTCAATACATCCAGGTAAGCCAGGATGATAGCGATCGTCAGGTTGTCCCTGGCTTGCTGCGATTCTTTTTGAGCTGCCTGGTAGATCAGGTCATTTTGTTTGACCGTGTTTGTTATGCTGAACCCATTGAAGAGGGTTACCCCGCTGTTCAACCCATAAGAACCATAGGTCACTTTCTGGTTGATATATCCATTGGTAAACGGGTCAATGCTTCTTCCCTGGTTGATACCCTGTCCAAGGGATGCATTCAGATCCGGGAACCGGCTGGCTTTGGCCATTTTCAGGTTAGCATCTGCTGTCTGTACCTGCAAGTCCCCCTGCAAAACATCGAGACTTCTTGCATTGCCGGTATCGATACATTGCCGCAATGTCCATTTGTTTCCCTGGCCATAACTTCTCATTCCTCCCAGTACCGCTATCGCGATAGCCAGGGCGATTAACTTTTTCATAATATCTTCCTTTAGGTTGTTTTGGCCCCCATCCCCTGAAGGGGTGCCATTAAGTCAATTGTTTCTCCCCCTTAGGGGACGGGGGCACGATCATCCCATCCAGCAGGTTGATGATCCTTGTGCCATAGCCAGCGTTTTTTTCTGAATGCGTTACCTGGATGATCGCCACGCCTTCTTTATTTAATTCACTGAACCAACTCATGATCTCTTCTCCTTGTTTTGAATTCAGGTTGCCAGTAGGTTCATCTGCCAGCAAAAGTTTTGGTTTTGCGATGAGGGCTCTTGCGATCCCTACCAATTGCTGCTGCCCGCCGGAAAGCTGCGTCGGGAACAGGTCTTTCTTTCCAACGATGTTGAACCTGTCCAGGATATCCCCCACCATTGCTTTGCGTTCCGGGGTTTTAATATTCTGGTAGATCAATGGCGTTTCAATGTTTTCATAAACGGTCAGTTCATCAATGAGATGATAGGCCTGGAAAACAAAGCCAATGTATTGCTTGTACAATGCAGAGCGCTGCTTTTCTTTCATCTTCAATACATCTTCCCGCATGAAAGTATATTTTCCTTCCGAGGGTTCATCCAGCATGCCGATAATATTCAGCAAAGTGGATTTACCTGAACCCGATGGGCCCATGATCGAGATGAATTCTCCTTCCGCAACAGAAAGATCAATGTCCTTCAAAATAAATGTCCGGTTATTACCCGTATTAAACCATTTGTAAATTCCTTTTAATTCTAACATGATGTTACTTTCTTTTAAATTGTTATTTTCCTCTTAGTCATATTATTCAAATCTGACTTATTACCCCCTTTAGGGGCAGGGGGTTGGATTATTCTGTTCTTAAACTTTTTACCGGGTTAGCAATCGCCGCTTTGATAGCCTGGAAACTAATCGTTATCAATGCAATGGCAATGGAGATCGCTCCTGCAATTAAAAATATCCACCAGTCGATATTTATTCTGTAAGCAAACTCGTGCAGCCAGTTGTGCATAAGCCACCATGTAAAAGGCACTGCAACCACAAAAGCGATCAGTACCACTACCAAAAAATCCTTTGCCAATATATAAACAACTTTTTGCGTGGAGGCCCCCAGCACTTTTCGAATACCAATTTCTTTAGTTCGCTGAAGAATATTATAGGAAGATAATCCCAGCAGGCCCAGGCAACCTATCAGGATGGCCAACATGGCGAATAAGGTGAATACTTTTCCAAATCGCTGGTCGGCCTTGTATTGCTGGTTATAAAAATCATCCAGGAAAAAATAATTAAACGGGTCGTCAGGAAAATACTTATTCCAGATATTTTGAACCGTTGCAATGGTTTTGGGGATATCAGCACTCGAGAGTTTTATGGAATAAGAATTTCTTGAGTCAGGAACCAGGAGAATGACCTGTGGGTCGATTGCTTTTTGCAAGCCCTGGTGATGAAAACTTTGTACGATACCAATGATGGTGATGGTATCTCTTCTTCTTATTAATTTTTGTCCCATTGCTTCAGCAGGATCTTTGAAACCCAGCGCTGAAACGGCTGTCTCATTTAAAATGGCTGCATTTTCGTCGGTTGAGAAATCCTTTGAAAAATTCCTTCCTGCTATCATCTTTACCTGGAATTGAGGAATAAAATCATAATCCACTCCAAGATGATGAAGAATGACAGATTCTGCATTTGCGGGGTTCATTCTTTTGATCCCTGTGGTCCAGAAAATTTCCTGCCCGGGAACATTGGTTGACGCAGCTACACCCTGAATACCTGTTTGTTTCAGTAGCTCTTCTTTAAATGGCTGGTAAGTATTCATATAAGCAGAATCACTCACCGTCTCCGATCCATCCAGTACCAGCGTCTGGTTAATATTGAAACCCAGATCCTGGTGGCGCATAAAATTCACCTGCCTGAAAACAATGATTGTTCCTGCAATCAGCAACACGGAGATCCCAAATTGTCCAATGATCAATCCTTTTCTCAACAACAAGCCCTTTGAAGTATTTTTAAATGCTCCTTTCAATACGCTCACTGGTTTGTAGCCTGAAATAACGAAAGCAGGATACAAGCCCGAAAGCAATGTGCCGGCAGCAAATAGTCCTGTAAACAATACCAGGTAAGCATTACTCATTGCAAACCGTGCCGGCTCTTCCCTGCCCATCAAGGAATTAAAAGTCGGGACTAACATATAAAATGCGCAGCATGCAATCAGCAGCGCAACAAGATTCAACAATAAGCTCTCCAGCAGGAATTGCCTGATCAGTTGTGCTTTGCCGGCCCCTAATACTTTTCTTACCCCCACCTCTTTTCCTCTCTCTACAGACCGGGCAGTGGAAAGATTAATATAATTGACCCACGCAATCGCCATAATGATAAACCCGATGAGGAACATGAAACGCACTGCCCTGCCATTACCATTCACACCAGCTTCATACTTGTAATTTGAATAAAGATGAATGTCTGAAAGCGGGATAAGGGAAAGTGTGTACTTTAAATTGTTAGCCTTGTTTCTTTCATCGTTATTCATATAACGATCACAAAAAGCAGGTAATTTGGATGCGAGTTCCTTCCCTTCTATACCTGGCTTCAATTGCAAATAGGTATAGAAATCGTACCAGCCAAAAGATGTTTCTGCTCTGTTGCTTGTATCTCCATTTGCTTTGAGTTGACTGACAAGTGTTGCATAGGAGCACAGGTAGTTAATCCTGAGATGAGAATTGTGAGGATGATCCTTAAATACACCTGATACCTGGTAACTACGGTCTCTCCCTGGAATTCGCAATTGCTTGCCCATGGCTTCAGCATTTCCAAAATACTTCTTCGACATAGTTTCCGAGATAATCATATTATCCGGTTCATTCAAAGCCTTGTCCGGATCACCATTCAGCAGCTGTACGCCAAGCATTTTGATGGCAGAAGGATCGGCAAAATAACCCTGCGTTTCCCTGAACTTGACATTTGTTTTGGTATTGGTCAGGATCAGGTTATTGGGCAACAACCTGCAAAAGTCCTCTACTTCAGGATAATCTTTCTTTAAGGTGGGGCCTATCGCAGGATAAACGACAGCAGATTGCCAGGCCAATACTCCCTGCTGATATGAATCGAGCCTCAGCCGGACAATTTGTTTTTGCTTTTCCGAAAACTGGTCATAACTTTTTTCATAAGATACATATTGAAAGATCAACAGACAGCAGGTCATACCTATTGCAAGACCAAGAATATTCAACACTGAATATCCTTTACGCTTAAAAAGATTTCTGACTGCGAGTTTAAAATAATTGCTGATCATAAGAAATGTTTTATTCTGTTCTTAAACTTTTTACCGGGTTAACTATCCCCGCCTTTATCGCCTGGAATGCAATCGTTAAGATGGCAATCAAAATAGCTAATGTACCAGCCAGTATAAATATCCACCAGCCGATGGATATCCTGTATGCAAAATCCTGTAACCACTTATGCATGAAATACCAGGCCAATGGCGTTGCGATCACTACCGCTATAATGATTAGTAATAAAAATTCTTTTGCAAGCAACTGTACGATGCCCGATAGTGATGCTCCCAGTACTTTGCGGATCCCGATCTCCTTTTTCCGGTTGACCGCAGCCAATGCTGCCAGCCCGAATAATCCCAAACAGGCAAGAAAGATCGAAATCCCCCCTGCCCAACCAATGATCCGGCTCCAGCGCTTTTCACCTTTATAAAAATTCTCCAGACTTTCATCGAGGAAAGTATACCGCAACGGTATGTTTGGAACGACGGAAGACCAGGCTTTATCCATTGCTCTTAAAGCCTTCGACGGATTCCCCGCCCTGATCTTTACAAAATACCTGTAGGGCTGGTAATCATTGAACTGCTGGAACATTTGAGGCTTCACTTGTTCACTGAGCGGCCGAAAATGAAAATCCTGGACCACCCCGATGACGACCGGCGTTTTTGATTCCATATATCCTGTCAATGGTTGCCCTACCGCAGAATCCATCGACCATCCGAAATCCTTTACCATGGCTTCATTGACGATCACGGATGTAACCGTATCGGAGCTGATCGAAGAATCGAAATTTCTTCCTTTTATGATCTTCATATTCATCAACGGGATATAATTCGGGTCGACATAATATTCATATACCTGTTTGAGCTTTCCTTTATAATCAAAACCTGAACTGCTCCAGCCTGTACCATCTCCCAGGCCCATATCAGAGCCAGCGATGGTAACAATGGAAGATTCATTGGCCAGGGCCTGTTTAAATAGAGGGAAGACTTTGTTTCCATCTACATCCGTCCCATTCACCATCACCACATTTTCCTTATTGAAGCCGGGATTTTTATTGGTCATATATCGGAGCTGCTGCAAAATGATAAGCGTGGAGGCAACAAGACCGATGGAGAGGATGAATTGAAAAGTTACCAGGGCGCGGGTAAAAAAATTGGAGCCCCCCACTTTGATCTTTTGCTTTAATACTTCAAGAGGTTTGAATCCCGACAATACCAGCGCAGGATAGCTGCCAGAAAGTAATCCCACCACAAGCGTTAAACCTGTAATCAACCAGGCCAGTTCGGGAAATTGCCTGAGTGAAAATGAAAGGTCTTTACCAGAAAGCCTGTTGAAATAAGGTAAAAGAATATAGCTGAGAATGAGTCCAAGCATAACAGAAAACACGGTCAGCAATAATGCTTCGGCCAGGAACTGCCAGACAAGCTGTCTTCTTGCGCTGCCCACGACTTTTCGAATACCGATCTCCCGTGCGCGGCTGGCTGATCTTCCAATGGCCAGTGTTGTGAAATTGATACAGGCGATCAATAATACCGCGAACGCAATGCCCAACAGGATCCATATCGTTTTGGTCTTAACCGCCGGCACATTTCCACCGGTGACCTTTGTATCTGTGTGGATGGCTAATAGAGGCTGCAGCCCATACCTGACAGGTACTCCCTTTTCTTTCCAGTAACCACTCTTGCGTAATTCAGTTTCTTCATCCGGGTAATATTTTTTTCTGAACGTAACAAGTGATAATGGATCCGCCGCCAGCTTACTTCCTTCTTTCAATTGCACATAGGTGGGATAAGCCGAACGGTTCCAGTTATTGACTGATCTTTTGCCTTCGTTGGTAGACGCCAGGTATTCAAAACTCCCCAACGCTTCAAATTGAATGGTTGAATTAGAAGGGATCGTTTTTGCAATACCGGAAACGATGAATGGTTCGAGGTCCTCTCCTCTTTTGATCATGATGGTCTGGCCCATGCCATTTTCATTCCCGAATAATTTTTTAGCCGTTTTTTCTGTGATCACAATGCTATGCAGATCTTTTAGCGCCGTAGCTGCTGTTCCACTTACCAGGGGTAATGAGAACATCGTAAAGACCTGGGGGTCGGCAAAAGAAATGGGGATCCGGTCGGTCTTCTCTCCCACTTTTACAAAAGAAGCATTCCATGCCTCGTAGAACCGCGTGTAATTTTCAACATCCGGCAATTCCGATTTCATAGCTGGCGCCAGGGGCATAGGCAGGTATATGTCACCCTGAGCCGGGTCTCCCTGCATGGGCTCTGTCCATCGATATACACGGAATATGTTTTTGGCGTTCTTATGGAACCTGTCAAAACTGAATTCATTCACTGCATATAACAAAAACAAACTGAAACAGGCCAGTCCAACCGAAAGCCCGAGAATATTGATGAATGCAAGTCCTTTGCGCTGGCGCAGGTTTCGTAATGCTATCTTAAAATAATGTTTGATCATAATAATAATAATTTATAGTTTAAACAGAAACTATCGGTCATATCAGTCATATAGGTCAAATGGGTCATGAATCTGAATTGATAACCGCTATTTGACTTATATGACCCATTTGACTATTCAGTTCGCAAAGATTTGACCGGGTTTGCAATAGCTGCCTTGATCGCCTGTATACTTACAGATAAAAGAGCGATCAATAAGGCCAATGATCCGGCAGTAATAAATATCCATGCGCCTAAATCAATACGATAAGCAAAATCCATCAGCCATTTATTCATGACCCACCACGCAATCGGTGTTGCGACAAGAATAGCAATGATGACAAGTCTCACAAAATCTTTTGAAAGCATGGAAATGATCTGTTGTATCGAAGCGCCCAGTACCTTCCTGATACCAATCTCCCGGGTACGTTGTTCTGCAGTAAAGGCCGCTAAAGCAAAACAATCCCAACCCGGAAATTATAATAGCAATCAGTGAGAAAATAAAAATCAGCATGGATGTCTTTATATCCGACTTGTACAGGGTGTTGAAACTGTCGTCCAAAAAATTATAAGAGAAGGGCTGGTCGGGAATGAATTGAGACCATACGCCCCCTATTGCGCTTAATGTCCTGGGTATATTGCCCGGAACAGTTTTAATAAAAAAATAGGAATCATTTCCGCCGTTATTCGCGAGTACGATCGGGCCGATCTTTTCATGCATACTTTTATAATGAAAATCTTTAACAATACCGATCACGCTGCCGGTATCGCCACCATAAGTCAAACGCTGTCCAATGACAGGCATGTGCATATCGAACTCATTTTCAGCAGTTTCATTAATGATATACCCATGCAGGTCCTCATTGCCCGTCCCGAACCAACGCCCTTCTTTTAATTGTAATTGAAACATTTTCTGAAAATCTGCATCGACAGAAAGAATGGCAATAGTCGGTTTATAAGCTGTATCACGGCCATCCCAATCTGCGTTGCCAGAGCTTGATGAACCCACATTGACGATCTCCTCCCCGCCGGTACAAACCGAAGCGATACTGCTCTGCAATTCGAGTTCATGTTTTATACTTGCGTAAAAATTCTTCCTGGCGCTATCGCCCAGGGAGCCATAACTTTTATAAGGGATATTAACAGAAACTATTTGCGAGACATTATAACCCGGATCACTGGATTGTATATATTTCATCTGGCGATACATCACAATGGTTCCAATGATCAATACCACGGATAATACAAACTGGAATATCACGAGCCCCTTACGGATAAGTCCATCCCGCAGTTTTAATATACCTATGCCCCTGAAAACATTCAATGGTTGAAAAGAGGAAAGCAATAAAGCCGGGTAGATCCCGTTCAGCAACGTCGCCACCAGTAATGTCCCCAGCAATACTTTCCATAATGTAACCGAGGCAAGGGGCAATAGAAATTGCTTTTCCGTGATTGTGTTAAATAGCGGCAAGCATAATTTTATGGTCAACAAGGTGAGTAGTAAAGACAAGAGGCTGATGGCCAAAGATTCTGTTATAAATTGAAAAAATAAATGTGTCCTTTCTGCCCCAATTATTTTTCTTATACTTACTTCTTTTGATCGTACACTTGCTTTGGCGGTAGTGAGATTTACATAATTGATGCAGGCAATGATCAATAGTAACAAACCCAGCAGGGTGAAAATATAAGTTGTCTTTTTATTACCATGGGGAAGGTTCGAAGATTGCAAGCCTGTTTCAAAATAGATATCAGGTAAACTCACAAGGCTTACTTTGTCATTATTTTTTGTCCTGTTTTTATTAACAATATCATTCAATTTTGTTTCAACAAATGATCTTTTGGCAGTTGGCGATAATTTCAAAAAAGAGATGTAATTGAAATTCCCCCAATCATTCTGTCCCTTCAGCCTTTTCGGGTTTGCCAAAAAACCTTCCAGTTGCATAAGTATATCATACTGGAAACTTGAATTCAACGGGTTGTCTTTTATGATTCCCTGGACCGTATAACTCACCGTATCGACTCGTATAACCTGGCTGAGAGCAGCAGCATTTCCAAAATATTTTTTGGCTTTTGACTCGGTCAAAATAATGCCGAAAGGGTCGTGTGCAAAAGCTGCCGCGCTACCTTCTGTAAACTCATAACTGAACAACGTGAACCAGCTTTTATCCACATAAGCAGCTGTTTTTTCGGAAAATAATTTATGATCAATATTAAAAACAGTGTTATAACCATTTTTCAGACGCGCAGCTTGCTCAACTTCAGGGATCTCCTTCATTGCGGCCTCTGTAATCGGCTGTGGCGAATTTTCCCATCGCCAGACCGCATTTTGACTTACCTGTATTGAATGGGTGATCCTGTAAATATGTTCTTTACCCGGGTGATAATTATTAAAACTTATTTCATTTTGTACCCATAAAAAAATAAATATCGCCGCCGTCATGCCGATGGATAACCCAAAAATGTTAATGGAACTTGTAAGTTTATTTCTCCAGAGATTCCGAAGAGCGGTTTTGAAATAATTTTTTATCATTATAATAATTTTTAAGCTTTAGCTGCATAATTGCTGACCGGGGCACAGCTTTCTCACTCCGCTCTCAACGATTTTACAGGATTTGCAATAGCCGCTTTGATGGCCTGGAAACTGATCGCGATCATCGCGATCGCCAATGCCATCGCTCCTGCAATAACAAAAACCCACCCACTGATATTGATCCTGTATGCAAACTCCCGGAGCCATATATTCATGGCCCACCAGGCAATCGGAAAAGCGATCACAGAGGCGATCAGCACCAGCAACAGGAAATCTTTCGAAAGCAGCGCAATGATCCGGGCAGTACCCGCCCCAATGATCTTGCGGATACCGATCTCTTTGGCGCGTTGATTAATGGTATAGGCTGCCAGGCCAAATAATCCCAGGCAAGCAATGAATACGGCAAGAAATGTAAATATCCGGATCAGTATAGCCAAACGCGATTCGGCATTGTACATTTTTCCGAATGTCTCATCGAAAAAACTATATGCAAATGGATAAGCAGGTTCAATTGCCGACCATTTTTCTTTCAGCAAGGCAATTGTTTTGTCAGCCTGGCCGGCATCGATCCGGATAGAGAACTGGTTAAACCAGGGTTTCTGGATCATGAAATAAAGCGGCGCGATCTTATCATGTAAGGAATGATAATGAAAATCTTTTACGATGCCGATGATGGGTCCGGGGGCGCGGTGGATCACCGGCATTTCCATTAATCGACCCACCGGGTCCTTCAGGTCCAATATCCTGACCGCCTCTTCGTTCAATAAGTAAGCAGCAGAATCAGTTGCCATATCTGCCTGGAAATTTCTCCCCTTGACAACCTGCATCTGGTAGGTATTGATAAAATCCTCATCCACGACCAGGCAGCGCATCTCGGGCTGATAAGTCTGCAGAAGCCCGGGTATATTATATGGTATACCATAATCAGTGCCCCCGGGACGATTGGCAGAAGCAGAAACTTGTTGAACACCCGGTATATGGCGCAATTGTTCTTTGATCTCATTGATATGCAGACCCGTTTGATCATCATGAAAGGGGATATTGATCACCTGGTCTTTATTAAAACCAAGGTTTTTATTCCGGATATATTGTAATTGCCGGCCCGACACGATCGCGGCAATGATCAGGAACCCGGAAATTGCAAACTGACTTACCACTAAAGCTTTTCTTAAGCCGGTATGCCCTTTTGAACTGAATCTCCTGCTCAACATACTGATGGGCTTGAAAGAAGACAAAATAAAAGCCGGGTATAACCCTGATAACAGGCTTACAATGATTACGAATACCGGCAAGCCAATATATAGCCACGGGTTTGAAAATAGCTGAAGCGTCAAATGCGTCTGCAGAAATGTATTTAAATAGGGTAAGGTCACGAAAGATATACCCAGTGCAAATAAGGCTGCCGCTATGCAAACCAGGAATGATTCGGAAAGGTATTGCCAGATCAATAAGCCGCGGCTTGCCCCGTTTACTTTTCTGATCCCCGTTTCGCCTGAACGACGGATCGTTTGCACGGTAGAAAGATTTACGAAATTCAGGCAGGCGATAAGAATAATGAACAATCCAAGCGACCCGGCTATATAGATATAACTGATATCTGAGTTGGTCTCGATCTCACGGAAAAGCTTAGAGTGCAAATGAATACTGGTAAGTGGCTGTAAAAATGGTGTCGTGCTGGCTGACGTGGCGCTATCCACATTCCTGGACAGCAATTGATCCAGTTTTACATCTATCGCTGATGCAGTTGTTCCCGGGTCTAATAAGAGGTAAGTATAAAACTGTGGCCTGGTCCATTGACCTATTTCCGCAGAAGGATAAGAGCGCATGGAAACCAGGAAATCAGAATGAAAGTGCGAATTGAATGGAATATCTTCCATGACGCCTGTGATGCGATAAGGAGTTCCGTTATCAATGATGATGGATTCCCCAACCGGGTCGAGGGCGCCGTAATATTTTTCTGCAAGGGTTTTGGTAAGAACAATCGAATTCGGTTCTGTTAATGCAGTTCTTTTATTCCCCTGCAATAATGGCCAGCTAAAGACATCAAATACCGTCGAATCAGCATAGAACCCCGTCTTTTCATAGAGCTTTTTCTTATTGGCGAAAAACAACATTTCGCCGGAAGGCGAAAAACGGCAAAGATCCTCCACCCCGGGTATTTCTGCTTTTGCTGCAGGTCCGAATGGTCCCCATACTTTAGCCATTGTATTGGATGGCCCTGACCCCTGAGATTTGTTTGCCAACCTATAGATCCGGTCACTATTACGATGGTATTTATCGTAGCTCAGTTCATTTTGAATATACAAGCTGATCAAAATGCAAACAGCTAAGCCTATCGAGACGCCGAAAAAATTAATTAAAGTATAAACAGGATTTCTCCGCGAGATCCGTAATGCTACTTTCAGATTATGGAAAAACATATATTCGCAATTTTTTGTACTCTCTTATTCTGTTCGTAATGACTTGATCGCGACGCTTTGGCCGGGACCAAATTTTACTCACTCCGTTCGCAAAGATTTGACAGGGTTCGCAATAGCCGCTTTGATCGATTGAAAACTTACTGTCAGCAAAGCAATTATCATAATCGCAACAAATGGTATAAGGAAATATGCCCAATATATATTGATACGAAAAGCATAGCCTTGCAACCAATTTACAAGCATCAACCAGGCTAATGGCACTGCTATAACAAATGCTATCAACAGTAAAAGTGCAAACTCCCTGTATAGTAATTTTAATATCATCAATACAGAAGCCCCCAGTATTTTCCTGATCCCGATCTCCTTGGTACGCTGAATGGTGGTAAATGATGCAAGGCCAAATAACCCCAAACAGGCAACTAAGATCGCCAGCAAGGTGAACAACCCAAACACCTGGCCGAATCGCTGGTCCGCTTTATATTGTTGGTCGAAATGATCATCCAAAAAGAAATATTCAAATGTATTACCAGGGAAAAATTTATTCCAATTGCTTTTTACCAGCGTAATCGTCCCGCTTGCATGGGCAGCGGGTATGTTTATTGACAAGTATCCCCGTACACCGGGTATCAAACGAAATATTAAAGGCTCAAATGCTTCACGCAAGGATTGCTGATGAAAATTATCTGCTATGCCTATGATCGTATATCGCCTTCCCCAAAAATCAATTCTTTTGCCAATCGCATCTCCCGGTTTATCCAGGCCCAATTGCTCAAATCCTTTTTTATTAAATATGACAGCACTATCGTCAGTGCCAAAATCCTTTGAAAAATATCGCCCGGCTAACAGTTTGATGCCATATTGGTTCATATAATCATGGTCAACCCCAATTACACGGTATTGCTTTTGTTTTGATTCATCAGTGCCCACCAATTTTATACCGCCTGCATTCCAGTCGACCGCCTGGCCAGGTATACTGGTTGAAATGGAGACTGCTTTTACTCCTGTTTGCTGATTTAACGCATCTTTAAATGCAGTCATGTTCTGCGAATAAGTAGAATCAGTAACCACCATGGGAGGTCTTACTACCAGTGTTTGATCGATATTGATCCCCAATGATTTCTTTCGCATATATTGGATCTGCCGGTATACAACCAGCGTTCCTATCAAGAAAAACAATGATGCAGTAAATTGAAATACGACCAATCCTTTTCTCAGTAATGAACCTTTTGAAGTAGCGGTCATTTTTCCTTTTAATACTTCTATGGGCCTGAAACCTGACAATACAAAAGCCGGGTATAATCCTGAAAGAAATACGCCGATAAGAAATAAACCGGTTAGTCCCAGCCAAAAACCTGCTTTACTGAATAACGAAAAACTAAGGTGCTGCCCTGAGAGTTTATTAAAACCCGGAATGGCAATCACTACAATTACTAATGCAAGTACCAGCGCAATGGCATTCAGCAAAGCCGATTCAGATAAAAATTGAAAAATAAGCTGCTTACGTTGCGAACCAACCGTTTTGCGAATACCCACTTCTTTCGCCCTGCTTACCGCCCGGGCAGTGGCCAGGTTGATATAATTAACCCAGGCAATAACAGCAATAAAAAAAGCAATGCCTAATAAAAGATAAGTGGTCTTTCCTTCACCATTGGGTGCCGGTTCACCTATGTAGTGTGAGGATAAATGAATACCTGATAAGGGTTGTAAATAATAAGTAACCGCCGAATTGAATCGCTTCATGTCTTCTGCTGTAAACTTTTCAACGACAGGAAGGAATTTTTTCTCAACTATTTTTGGATCAGCGCCTTTCCGTAATAAAACATACGTAAGACATCCATCCCACTGCCATGAGGTCTCTGGATCATTATTCGGTAAGTTTAGTTTTATAAACGTTTCATACGAAAGGAGAATATCTGGTCTTATTTGTGTATTAACAGGTGCATCTTTAAATACGGCGGTGATCGTATATGTCCTTCTTCGGTTTAACGTTAACGTCTTACCTATTACATCGTCGGTTCCGTACAAGATCCGGGCTGTTGTTTCAGATATGGCAGTGGTAAATGGCTCCGTCAAAGCCTTTTCCTTATTGCCAGCCAGTAACGGGTAAGTGAATACCTGAAAGAATGAATTGGTTGCATAAAACACTTTATTGATCTTGACCGGCTGGTTATTAACTTCAGTAATCACGAAATCCCGTGGTACAACTTTTACATACTCTTCGATTTCCGGTATGGCATCTTTAAATGAATTGCCGACTGCGTATGCGCCGCCCGCCCATTGCGTACTCAATTTCCCATTATCAAACCTGTCCTGCTGCACCCGGTAAATTCGGTCCTTCCGGGTATGAAATTTTTCAAAGCTTAATTCAAAGGATACATATTGCAGGATCAAAAGACAGGCGGCTATACCGATCGCTAAACCAATGATATTGATCCCTGCATATCCCTTTTGACGTAAGATGTTGCGCCAGGCAATTTTTAAATAATTTTTGATCATACGAATGTTTTTATTCAGTTCTCAAAGATTTCATCCCGACACTTCGGCCGGGATCAAATTTTACTCACTCCGTTCGCAAAGATTTGACCGGGTTAGCAATAGCTGCCCGAATCGCCTGGAAGCTGATCGTGATAAATGCGATCAGAACAGCCAGCAATGCAGACACTACAAACACCGACCACCCTATACTGATTCGATAGGCAAATCCACCCAGCCAGTTTTTCATGGCCCACCAGGCCACCGGGAAAGCGATCAGGGTGGCAAATAAAACAAGCTTTAAGAAATCCCTGGACAGCATGGAAACAATACTGGTCACACTGGCACCGAGCACTTTGCGAATACCGATCTCCTTGATGCGTTGCTGTGCCGCATAGGTCGCCAATCCAAATAATCCCAGGCATGCAATAAATATGGTGAGCATGGCAACGATGATGAAAATTGTCTGGCGGATGCGATCCTGGCGGTAAAACAGGTCCCATTGCTTATTTAAAAAATGATATTCCAGGAGATGGTTTTGATCCACGCCATGCAAAATGTCATCCATTTCCTTTAATGTGCCGGCGGCCTGGTCCATGCCCATGCGAACCGTGAAATAATCAATGCTCTGTACCGGGTTATTTTGAAATCCAATTACCATCGGTGCCAAAGGTTCATGCAGCGATCTGAAATTGAAATCCCTGACAATGCCTACAATATTTGCCCGGTAAGGGACGGTAAAGACGCCCACATCTCCATCAAAATCTGCAGAAGGCATCTCAATTGCCTGTTGTAAGGGCTCCGTTATACCTAATTCCTTTGCAGCTGTTTCATTGATCAGGATAGCCGATGAATCCCCCAGGCTGCCTGCCTGGAAATTTCTTCCTTTGATAAGATCGATTGCATAGGTTTTCAGAAACTGGTCATCCACACCCAGGAAATACATATCCTTACCGGCTGCAGCCGTGTTCTCTTGTTTGACCTTGACCCTGGGAATATCCTTCCATTCTCCCGGGACCCTTGAACTAACAGATATGGCTTTCACCTGTGAAAGTTTTGAAACCTCTGTTTTAATAAGGTCTGCTTCCCTGCGCACATGCCCGCTGTTAATGTCGATGACCACCAACTGATCCTTTTTGAAACCCATGTCCTTTTTGCTCACATATTGCATTTGCTGGTAAATGATCATCGTGGCGATGATCATAATGATAGAAAGTGAAAACTGGAATACGACCAGCGAACGACGGATGGAAAGATTGCCTTTCCCGATATTGATCTTATTCTTCAGCAGGAAAAATGGTTTTCGACCCGATTGAAATAAAGAGGGATAGATCCCTGTAACTAGTCCAACGAAAATGATAATAAGGAATATGCCAACCCAGATACGGTAATCGGTTTCCAGGCCCAGGGTCAATTGCTTTTGTGTAAATGCATTGAAAGCCGGGAGCAGGATCTTTACCAATCCTATTGCAATCACCAGCGCAATGCAGGTGATCAGGAAAGCTTCAAAAAGAAACTGGGTCACCAGGTTTTTACGCGAAGCACCTGCCACTTTGCGAACACCGATCTCCCTGGCCCTGTTGGTGAACCTGGCCGTAGTAAGGTTCATATAGTTAATGCAGGCAATCAGCAACACGAAAAGCCCAACGATACAGAATACATATATATAGGTCATGTTGCCCGTGTAAGCCGAACTGCCTTCGATGTCGGCGGAATGAAAATGAATATCATGTAAGGGCTGAAGTATGAAGCTGCTTTTGATCTTATTATCGGCATCCCGGTGGGTGAGCACCATTTGATTCATCTTTGTTTCAATACTATGCGGATCTGTTTTTCCATCCAGCATTACATAGCTTGAAAATATATTGGAACTCCAATCCACATTCACGAAATTCCGGAAACCCGTAGAAGCAGACTCAGCAAAAAGGAGGTGAAAGTTAATATGCGAATTGACAGGAAAATTTTTCAATATGCCCGTGATCTTGAAAGGGATGCTGTCCCGGTCTATCTTCAGCGTTTTGCCCATGACCTCTTTGGTTCCAAAAAATTTCCTGGCCGTTTCTTCAGTTACGATTACAGTATGTGGGGTGGCCAATGCCGTATTCCTGTCGCCTTGCAAAAGTTTGAAGTCAAAAATTTGAAGAAAACCCGCAGTACCTGTAATGAAAGGCTCATAAAACACGTTCGCATTTTCCGTTGTAGAAACATTCGCTCTCCCGTTTGCAAATAAGCGAACTATATTATTGATACCCGGTATCTCTGTTCTAGCTTTTTCAGATACCTGGTAGTTTACACCCGCTACTTTACTCCTTTTTCCTTCCGGGGTGGTAATATCTTCCACCACCCGGTAAATATGGTTACCATTTTTATGAAAGCGATCAAATGTCAGTTCATCGAATAGGTACAAAGCAATGAGCAGAAAACTGGCCAGGCCAATCGTTAATCCTAAGACATTGATCGCTGAAAAAACCTTGTTTTTCCAGAGATTCCGGAGCCCGATCTTGAAATAATTTTTTAGCATACTTCTCTATTTAATCGTTCTGACTTATCTGTTCTATTTGACCCAATAGACATGTACTATTCAGTTCTTAACGATTTAACAGGATTCGCAATAGCCGCTTTGATCGCCTGGAAGCTAACCGTCAGCATGGCGATCAATAACGCAATCGCGCCTGCTGCCGCGAAAATCCACCAACCCATTTTTACCCGGTAAGCAAAATCGCTTAACCAGTTATTCATCACCCACCAGGATAATGGCAGCGCGATCAAAATGGCAATGATCACCAACTTCAGGAAATCCTTAGAAAGCATCGAAGTGATACCCGTAACGGATGCTCCCAGTACTTTACGTATCCCGATCTCCCGGGTGCGCTGGCTGGCCGTATAGGCGGAAAGGCCGAATAAGCCCAGGCAACCAATGATGATAGCCAGGATAGCAAAACTCACAAATAGCTTTTCAAATTTTCTTTCCTGTTCGTACTGTTTATTAAAATAATCATCCAGGAAAAAATAAGAGAAAGGATTACCCGGGAAAGCCGCTGTCCAGGATTTTTCCAGTGTTTTAATCGTTGCCTGTATCTCTTTTGTTTTGATACGGGCTGAATAGAATTCGCCGCCATATTCACTGCAGAAAAAAATACTGGGGTCCAGTGCTTTTTTTAAGGAGACCTGGTGATAATCATTCACCACTCCGATCACGATCGGTTTCCAGTTGAACCCGGGCACATCCATTGTTTTGTTGATGATATCCTCCGGCTTTGCAAATCCTAATAATTTAGCCGTCGTAGCTGTAACGATAATAGAAGTGTCCGGGTCTTTTGGAAATTCCTTTGAAAAATTCCGGCCTGCTATCAATTTCATTTGAAATACATCCAGGAAATGATAATCCATACTGTTGTAGCGTACGATCACTGAATCCCCGCTTGTATTGCCCAGGACTTTCAAAAATGTCTTGTATTCTCTTTGCTTGCCGGGTATGTTAAAAGAAGCAGATACGGCCTGGATGGACGGGCTCTTCTTTAATTCATTCCTGAACATATCAATGGAAGCATTATAGCGTGTTGAATTCGTATCCGCAATTCCCGGTCTTTCCATCACTATCACCTGGTCGATATTCATTCCCATATCCCTGTTCATCATATATTTCAACTGGCGGTATACGACAAATGTTCCCGCGATCAATGCAATAGAGGCAATGAATTGAGTGATCACAAGTCCCTTGCGCAGCAAGATGCCTTTGATATTGTTTTTCAACTTTCCTTTCAGGACTTCCACCGGTTTGAAGGAGGAAAGCACTAGCGCAGGATAAAATCCTGATAAAAGACTGCCGATCAGCCAGAGACCAGCCAGTAATCCCAAAAACCAGGGTTTGATGAGATAGGATTGGTTCAATTCGAGCCCTGAAATGGTATTGAAATAACGCAATGAAAGTGATGTCAATCCCCATGCGATCAGTACAGATAAAAGATTAACCAGTATGGCTTCCACCAGGAACTGAAGGATCAATTGTTTTTTGACGGCACCGATCACTTTACGTACACCCACTTCTCTTGCCCTTTCCAAAGCACGGGCGGTAGATAGGTTTACATAATTGATCCAGGCAATGATCAACACAAATAACCCGATCAGGCTTATAAAAAATACGGTCCTGGCATTTCCATTCGGCACATATTCTTCCGCCAGGTCGGAATGGAGATGAATGGATGTCAAAGGCTGGTCGCCAAAGCTTGGGCTCCATCTGCTGGATGCCGCTCAAAAAACGCGCTCAGAAAAATCCCAAAGCCAAAGGGTGCCATCGCTCTTCAGAGTCACAATTTTTTGCCAACCACCAGCCGC
>DATINK010000204.1:0-3231 GCA_035474355.1 Chitinophagaceae bacterium
CATCTTGGGTCATTGTCCAAGTATTTGTTAAAAGTCTTTAATTGCTGCAAAGTTAACCAATGTGAGGGGCAAATTGTTTCGCCATTCTTCGATCTAACCTTTATTTTTGAGCCCGTGAAAAAATGGCTGCTTTATATATTCATTTTTGCGTTTGGATTGCCCTCCGTTGCACACGCCCAGTTTGAAACAACCCGTGATTCCGTAGTTCAGTTATATGGCGTGGTAATGACTGCCGACAGCCTGGTGGGAATACCCGCTGTCAGTGTGGTGGTAAAAGGCCAGAACCGGGGTACGATCACCAACCGCCAGGGGGTATTTTCAATCGTTGTTCTCAAGGGTGACCAGATAGAGTTTACCCACGTAACTTATAAACCCAAAACGATCACGATCCCCCGCAACCTGGAAGGCAACCAGTATAGTGTAGTGCAATTAATGATCGTGGACACAGTTTATCTGCCTGCGACCATCATCCGGCCGCGACCTACCGCAGCAGAATTCGCCCGTGATTTTGTAAATACCAAGGTTCCCGACGATAATATTGAGGTAGCCAGGCAAAATACGGATGCCACTAAACGAAGGCTGCTCATGCAAACAACACCCGGTGATGGTGGAGAAGCCACCCGCATTCAATTCAATAAGATCGCAAACAAAGCCGTCTATACCGGCCAGACTCCTCCGCAAAATATTTTCAATCCTGCTGCATGGGCCGAATTCATACAGGCCTGGAAACGGGGCGACTTTAAGAATAAACATTAGGATTTTACTGGACCCCTCCCGCTTTAGCGACTTCCATTCGTACTTCGTAATTCGTAATTCGTACTTCGTAGTTACATTTGCATCATGATTAAAAACGTCTCCGTCATTGGCGCCGGCACCATGGGAAATGGGATCGCCCATGTATTCGCGCAGCATGGTTTTAAAGTCACTATTGTCGACGTATCCCTTGCACAACTGGACAAAGCTCTTTTACAGATCGGGAAAAATTTCGACCGGCAGGTAGCGAAGGGCCAGGTAACAGAAGAACAGAAAATAAAAGCAATGGCGAATATCAGCGCCCGTCCCGAAATGATCGAAGGGGTGCAGGAGGCCGACCTGGTAATAGAAGCAGCTACAGAAAATGTGGATCTGAAACTGCAGATCTTCGATCAATTGGATGCACTGGCTCCTAAAGATGCCATCCTGGCCACCAATACTTCGTCGATCTCTATTACAAAGATCGCTGCCGCCACAGGGCGTGCTTCTAAAGTGATCGGCATGCATTTTATGAACCCGGTACCGGTGATGAAACTGGTGGAGGTTATCAATGGGTATGCTACTGCCAAAGAAGTGACGGATACAATTGTCGAACTCAGTCGTCAATTAGATAAAGTGCCCTGCGTGGTGAATGATTACCCGGGCTTTATTGCCAACCGTATTCTGATGCCCATGATCAATGAAGCCATTTATAGTTTATATGAGGGCGTGGCCGGGGTGGAAGAGATCGATACGGTGATGAAACTGGGAATGGCCCATCCTATGGGCCCGCTTCAGCTTGCTGATTTTATCGGCCTCGATGTTTGCAACTCCATATTAAATGTACTCCATGATGGATTTGGTAATCCGAAATATGCACCCTGTCCCCTGCTGGTAAATATGGTGCAGGCCGGTAAACTGGGTGTCAAAAGCGGTGAAGGGTTTTATAGTTATTCTTCGGGAAGTAAAGATCTCATAGTTAGCAGTCGTTTCAAGTAGAATGATAGAATTCAATCTTATCCGATAAGAAAATTGTTTCTCCTGTCTTTATTGTTTGATTTAATCTTGGTGCCGCCAATCCATTGCCGCCCCCATCCCCTAAAGGGGTGTTCGAGATATCTAATCCAGTATTTGTAATCACACGCACTTCATCCCAGGCATCTTCATCAATAAAAGATTGTAAAAGCTTTGCACCGCCTTCTACCAAAACACTTTGGATATTCATGTGATATAAAGCATTCAGTACCTGATGAACGAGACTCATATCTGCTTTTATCTTCCAATAAGCCGGGTTACCGGGTTCCTCATGTTTTATTGAATTAAATACAATGGTCTTCTGTTGCCCGTCAAATAATTTAAGTTGAGAGGGAAGTGACAAATCCATATCTATTACCAATCTCAGCGGCGAAGGACCGGGCCAGTTCCGGTTGGTCAATGCAGGATCATCCAGTCGAGCTGTATTGGTTCCAACAAGAATAGATGCTTCTTCGCTACGCCATTTATGTACTTCCCGGTTGGTAAATTCATTACTGATAAGCAGGCGCTGACCGGAATTGCCGGCTATAAACCCATCAGCCGTTTGTGCCCATTTCAAAATAACATAAGGTCTTTTTTGCTCATGGAACACAAAAAATCTTTTGTTCAGTTCCCGGCAATCCTTTTCAAGTATATTTTCTTTTACTTCTACACCGGCGGTTCGTAGCATCTCCAAACCCTTACCCCCCCCTCTGTTCAAATGGATCCCGGGTGCCGATCACGACTTCCCGAATTTCCTTTTTAATGATCAGGTCTGTACAGGGTGGTGTTTTTCCATGATGGGAACAGGGTTCCAGGTTTACATAAAGCGAAGATTGCTTAAGTAATTTTTCATTTCCTTTATCAATGGCATCCTTAACGGCATTTACTTCCGCATGCGCTTCGCCAAATCGCTGGTGCCAGCCTTCGCCGATAATTTTATCCTCACAAACGATCACCGCACCCACTAAAGGATTGGGAGCCACAAGTCCTGCTCCTTTTGCAGCCAGTTCCAGGCAGCGCCTCATATAAATGTTATCGTTCATTCATTTCAAAGATATTCCTGTTTTAAATTTATTTTCAGATTTGTTGTAAAGCCCACCGTTTTAACGGTGGGACAATTCAAGCGTATTTTTCATTATTCCCACGGTTGAAACCGTGGGCTTTGCTATTACAGCCCATCGTTTTAACGATGGGAACACATCACACAGCTTTTAGTTTATTTTTACAAATGACCATTCGTGATGCATCTGACAATTTAAAACAGCATCTACTCCATATATATAGTGATGGGGAGATAGGCGCCATAACCAGGCTGGTCATGGAGCATGTAACAGGGAATTCACCGCAGGCCGCTAAACCAGGCAATAACCTGGAACCTCCACAATTAAAGGCTTTCGACGCATGCGTCCCGAGCGCCCAGTCCGTGCCGGCGGCCTGGGCAATCTCAGCGAGCTGGGCAAGCGGACCGGTCGCACGCTCCGC
>DATINK010000205.1:0-7449 GCA_035474355.1 Chitinophagaceae bacterium
ACGACTCCATGCTCTGGTTTCAATTCCATTTTTGCCGGATCAGCGAAATGATTCTTGACATAATTCCTTGAACCAAATAGTCCCTGTTCTTCCCCACTCCATAAAGCAATGCGAATGGTTCTGCGTGGATTCATGCCAAGCGACTTGATCAACCGGACAGCTTCCATCATCACCGAACAACCGGCTGCATTATCCGTAGCGCCCGTAGCACCCTGCCAGGAATCCAGGTGACCGCCCAGCATCACGACCTCATCTTTTAATTTTGGATCAGTTCCCGGGATCTCGGCGACCACATTATATCCTTGCAGGTCACTATCAAAGAATTTTGTTTTGACTTCTGCTTCCATTTCTACATTAACCCCGGCATTGAGGAGGCGTTGCAAACGGAGAAAATCGTCACTTGATAACACAACATTTGCAGGTGCCAGTACGCTATCTTTTGCAGATCCACCACCCTGTACAAACAAAGTACCATCGGAACCATTATTTCCTATGCTCAGAATCAGCGCCGGTTTTTCAGCGGCCACGAAAGTTGCCAGTCTCCTCGTAAATGCACCACGGGATGCAAAAGCTGCCCGCTGTGCAGAATCCATCTGGTTATTTCTCGGACGGTTTCCACCTCTTGGTGCTGTGCCTTCCGATTTTGCCATTTTTTCCAGACTCGTATCGGCTTGTCTTGATCCATCAGGTGTAAAGGAAGGTTTCAATTCCGTAGTCGACCATATCATAATGATCTTCCCTTTTAATTTGCCGGCATACTGTTGTAACTCGACTGAATCTTTTGCTTTGATCAATATGATCCCGCCTTTAATGGAACCTTTACCCGGTGTACTTCCGGTCCAGGCTTTTGGCATGGCGAGTAAGGGAGCATAATAGGGTGCTGTCATCGCTACATAACATTTTTCCTGTTGCCAGCTCTTTCCGAATTCACCCCAGGGTTCCAGGTGTACGTTGGTCAGGCCCATTTTTATAAGTTCATCCTTGGCCCAATTGGCAGCCCGGAAAAAGCCCGGGGAAGAAGTCAGGCGGGGTCCGCTGACATCCGTCAGGTGAAAAGCAATGTCCATCACTTTGGAATTCTTTACTTCTTCTTCTTTGATCTTATTAGTGGCGGTGGGATCCGGTTTATCCTGGGCATTGGCCAGGACAAAAAAGGAAATGCTGAGTATCAGCGCAAACAGTTTTCTCATTGTTATCGTTTTAGGAGGAAGCAAGATACAGTTTTTCCAAAAGCGGATCCGGAAGGAAGGGGGATAAAATTGAGAAAAATTGCAGCTGTTTTTCGGGAACTTGTTATAGCTTAGCCACCTCGTTTACAGATCCCGCCTCATGAATCGCTGGCTTATGCCGAATAATCTACCCGCCGAGCGTCATTTTTAAATCAAAATAAAATATAACATGAAAAAGATTTTGTTTGCCCTGACGGTAGTTGCTGCCTGTTTCCTTATTTCCTGTAGTGGCGGCGGCGGCGGAATGAGTAAGAAAGCGAAAAAGAATATTGATGCTGTTCACGCGATCACGAAAATGTTTGAAACGAAAGATTTCAGCAAGCTAGGTGATTATGTCGCAGCTGATGGTATTGACCATGCCGGAGAAGGCGGAGATATAAAAGGCCTTGAGAATGTCAAAGCAGCCCTTGAAAAATGGGCGAATACAATGAAAGACAATCATACTGAATTCAAACAGGAACTGGCAAATGATGATTGGTCCATGGTTAGAGCCATCCAGACATCGACTGCAACAGCTGATGGAATGGGTATGAAAGCCGGGGAAACGAAATCAGTGGATGTCATTGAAGTCTGTGCTTATGATAAAGACGGAAAGATCACGGAGCATTGGAGTTTCATCAATGTTACCGACATGATGAAAGATATGATGAAAATGATGCCGCAGCAGCCCATGGTTGATACGACGAAACATAACTAATCAGATTTAATAATAGTAGGGACAAGGCATGCCTTGTCCCTACTATCTTATCACCCATATAGAGTCATATTTTCTTACCAATTAAAAATTAAAAATGAAAAAAATATTTTTGATCATCTCCGTTTCTGCACTTGGTTTCCTGATCGCCTGCAGCAGCGGCGGTGGCCAGTCAAAGGAAGAAAAAAAGAACGCCGAACTTTCGCAAGCCGTCTCTAAAGCCTTTGAAACAGGCGATACCAGTGGTATCGATAAAGTGGTTGCCAGCGATTTCGTAGATCACAATGAACGCGGCGATATGGGCCGTGACAGCCTGAAATCGATGATTACTATGGCCAAAAGCTCAGCGATGAAGATGGAGACTGTAAAAGAAGCTACATCAGGAGACTATGTATTTACCTGGATGACAATTACAGGAACCAGTGATGGTTCGATGGGAATGGCGCCAGGTCCTTTCAAAATGTCAGCCATCCAGGTTGCCAGATGCAAAGATGGGATGATCGTTGAGCATTGGGGATTCATGGAGGACCGGGAAATCGGCAAGATGATGCAACAACCGGTTGATACTTCTAAACATATGTAATTCGATACAATATCCGAATACACAATGCGGGATATGGGATTAAAAATCAATGCCATATTCCGTATTTTTTTTACATGAATCAGCTTGCCTAATCACTATTACCGTGTCTTCTTCCCCGGTTTTCCCCAGTTTTTCCACTCGCCACTCATGTAATAAAACAGTCATTCCTAAAGTTTTTTTGGAATTATCGACGAAACTTGTCGTAATTTAATATTACAAAACTCAAACGTTATGAAACGCAAAACTTTACTCCTTCTCACACTGATCTCGCTTGTCACACTCACACACGCACAGAAAAAAGGAAAAACCCAGCCGATTGAAGGGTATGCTATTACCGCCACGGAGAAAGGTTCTTCCGGTTGGAAGGATGTCCGTCTCGTGAATCTTCTTTCGGGTGAAGAAGTGAAATCTGTTTACCAGAATTCAATTTCTTTAGACCAGGTTGAACTGCTCAATGCCCGTACGGGTAAACCCATTGAGAAAAAAGAACAGAGCAGCAATGGTTATAATAAAGTAACCATCACTACCCGCAAAGTGGTGAACCTCGACCAGGCGCTGGACAACGACAACAACAAGATGACTGATAAAATCAGGAAAGTTGTTTATGTCGGAGGAACCCGCACCAATTCCACACAACCCTTTGCTACGAATTCAGCCGCTTGTGCTTATGATGAAAAGCATGATCGTCTTTATTACACGCCGATGAGCATCAACCAGCTCAGGTATATCGATCTGAAATCAAAGACACCGAAGATCTTTTATTTCGAAAATGAAGCATTTGGTGTGGTAACCGGTGCAGGTGATGCCCCCGCACAGATCACAAGAATGGTGATGGCTTCCGATGGAAATGGTTATGCCCTTTCCAATGACGCCAACCACCTGATCCGTTTCACAACCGGTAAGGATCCGCAGATCACCGACCTTGGCGAATTATCTGACGACCCTGCCAATGGCAAATATTCAGTGCACAATAGCGGTAACTATGGTGGCGACATCATTGCTGATGCTTCGAAGAATATTTACCTGGTTGCCGGTAACAGGCGTGTTTATAAATTCAACATCGATACTAAAATTGCTACTCACCTCGGTGCCATCCAGGGTTTACCTTCCGGTTTCACAACCAATGGCGCTATGGTGGAAGAAGGCAGCAAAGTGATCGTTTGCAGTTCCCAATCCACGATCGGTTATTTCAGGTTTGACCTGTTGACGCTGATGGCAGAAAAAGTAACTACTTCTGAAGATGTGTATAACGCTTCTGACCTCGCTAGTGCGAACCTCGCTTTCGATAAGAAGAAGAAAAAGACCAAGAAAGACCGCGAATTCCTGGATGAAACCCCCGTTGTTACTCCTGTTGAAACAGTTGTGAACAAACCAGGCCTTCCTGAAGAAAATACAGACAGAAGTAATATCGCTGTATTCCCCAACCCGGTGAATGCAGGTGGTTATGTAAAAGTTTCATTTGATAACCTGCCCGCAGGAAGATACCAGGTACAACTGTTGGATATTAATGGACAGTTGGTCAGTAAGTCAGAAGTGAATGTGCAGAATAAAGTGCAGTCAGAAGACTTCAGGATACCAGCCGAAGTAACAAAAGGAAATTACCTGATCAAGATATTCAGCGAACCCAATAAGATCTCTCAAACAACTAAACTATTGGTTCAGTAAGTCGCTTCTTTTAAGTTGTCAAACCAAACGTCCAGACAGGGTCTTTGCAGTGTTGCGTTGCATAAGACCCTGTTCCTTTTTACCTCCCCCTGACCCCCTCCCAGGGAGGGGGAAAAATTATGAAATACTTTTCTTAAACTCCGGAGCCCTCCTATTCTTTGATACCTGCTCATATCCATAAGCGATCGTGATCAGTCCGGGTTCATCATAAGCTCTTCCTAAGAAAGATAACCCGACCGGTATTTCATTTACATTTCCCATCGGCACGGTTACGGATGGATAACCAGCAACGGCTGCCGGTCCATAAGCTCCATAACCCGTCCAGAAATCACCGTTCACAAAATCAATGCACCAGGACGTGCCCGTTGCTGGTCCGCAAAGCGCATCCAGTTTTGAACTGGTTAACAGGTCGTCGATGACCTTGCGGAGATTCCCGCACTTCTTTAATGCATCCAGGTATTCTTTACTTTCAAGACCACCTTTGGCCTGGCAACTATCCAGAATTTCCTGTTTGAAATAAGGCATGGCTTTGGCTTCGTTCTGCTTATTATATTTTATGACATCTTCCAGCGACTTAACAGGGGCATTGGCATTCGAAAGATATCTGTTCAGGCCATCTTTGAATTCGTATTCAAGTACTTTGAATTCATCCCCGCCCAATGCATTTTGTTTATTTATGAATTCAACTTCCACGATCGTGGCCCCTGCATTCTTCATTTGTTCAATGGCTTTGGCAAGCAATGCATCCACGGCCTCATGTTTTTTCAACATCGTCTTTTCAATGCCGATCCTCTTTCCTTTGAGACCCGCAGGATCCAGGTATGCTGTATAATCTGTTTTTGATTTCCCTTCACTGCCTGCAGTGGCCGGATCATCCGAATCGATCCCTGTCATCCCGGCAAGGAGATACACTGCATCTTTCAAACTGCGCCCAAATGGTCCGGCTGTATCCTGAGTTTTGGAAATAGGAATAATGCCTGTTCTGCTAACTAACCCCACAGTTGGCTTGATACCCACTATTCCATTCATGGAAGCCGGACAGGCAATGGAGCCATCGGTTTCTGTACCTACAGCGACAACGCAAAGACTGGCAGCTACTGCAACAGCAGAACCCGAACTGGAACCGCAGGGAGATCTGTCCAATACATAGGGATTTTTTGTTTGCCCTCCCCGACTGCTCCATCCACTTGAAGAACGCGTGGAACGGAAATTCGCCCATTCACTCAGGTTGGTCTTTCCAAGGATCACGGCTCCTGCTGCACGCAATTGTTTTGCAACAAACGCATCTTTTGATGCCTTATGTCCTTCCATCGCCAATGCGCCTGCAGTGGTCATCATTTGATCGCCCGTATCTATATTATCTTTTAATAAAATGGGAATGCCGTGTAAAGGGCCACGGATCTTACCCCCTTTTCTCTCTTCATCCATGGCTTTCGCAATTTTTACCGCATCCGGATTGATCTCTATCACTGAATTAATCGCCGGGCCGGCCTTATCAATTTCTTTGATGCGATCCAGGTAAAGATTGGTGATCTTCTCTGATGTATAGTCCCCGCTTTTCATCTTTTCCTGTAACTGGTCCACCGTCATTTCATCCAGTTCGAATTTTCCAATATCGTCCTCCCCTGATTTATTTTTTCTAAAAGCGGCATGAGGATCACAGGATGATGCGGCCAGGGTGGTCAGTCCCAGTGTTGCCAGGGCTGAATTCCTGATAAAATCTTTTCTTTTCATGAAATGAAGTGTTAGTGAAGCTGAATATACAGGGTTTTCCTCAAAGAGATTTCATGGGAAGGTCATTGTGATGGTGAGGTCAGGGCACTAACAAAGCCTTAATGCAATTATCCAGCTTTTTATCAAAGACCTCGTAAGCATGTTTTCCTTCGCTGAGCGGAAACCGATGCGTAATAATATCTTCTACCGGTAGCTGCTGAATGAGTTCGTCTTTTATTAATCGCTCAGCATAATATTTTGCAGGGCACCTGCCAATCGTAAATGTGAGATTCTTATCATAGGCTTCAATGGGTGAAAAAGGAAATTGAGTAGCTGTATGAACGCCTACAGATGAAATGATACCGCCCGGCCTGACCAGGTCAATGGCCAGCCGCATTGCTAAAGAGCTGCCCACTACTTCCATGACCCCATCAGCACCCCGCCCATTTGAATGCTGAAAAATGATCTCCTTACTATTCTCTTTTCCCGGGTCGATGGCAATCGCTCCAAAATCAACGGCTTTCTGTAACCGGGATGGCACCTGGTCGATCGCAAATAAATGAGCAGCACCCATTGATTTTGCGGATAAAATGGTCATCAGTCCTACGGGCCCGCAACCAATCACCACATAAACGCCTGCAGGATCAATGGCTGCATTTTCTGCACAGTAATACCCTGTTGAGAAAATATCTCCCAGTAATAATCCCTTTTCGTAATTCAGATCATTACTTAATGGAACCAGGGTTGAATCAGCCATGGGCACCCTGACATAACCTGCCTGCGCACCCTGTAACCCCTGCTCATGATTTACCCAACCGAACAGGTTTCCCTTTTCACAGCGGCAGGTTAATCCTGTAAGGCAATAAAAACATTTACCACATGAAGTGGTGAAAGGACTTAAGACTCTTTGTCCTGCATGAAAGCTTCTTACCTCTTTTCCGACCTCAACAATGACCCCAGCCAGTTCATGACCCATAACAGTGCCTGGATCCTGTCCCAGCTCCCTGCCATGATAAACATGAAGGTCTGATCCACAGATACTCGCAAGCTTTACTTCAACAATTGCATCAGTGGGTTCCAACAGCGCCGGATCGGGTATTTGGGAATAGCGGATATCTTCAATTCCATGAAAACAGAGTGCGTGCATGGAGGGAAGTTAATAAAAGCAATTGGCAATGGGCAATGGACAAAGGGCAACCAGCCTGCCGGCAGGCACGGTCGGCAATCAATTTTTATCTGAGAACGTAAACCGGTACCCTACTGCATGTATCGTTTCAATAGATACGGCCTTTTCACCCTGGAGGTGTTTGCGCAGACGGGTAATGAATACATCCATACTTCTGCCCAGGAAAAAATCATTTTTGCCCCATACCTGTGACAGGATCTCTTCTCGCTTGAGTATTTTATTTGGATTCAGGCAAAGAAATTCCAGGAGTTCCTTTTCCCTGCTGGTCAACGTAACCAGGTTGCCGGCACTGCGCAATAATAATTCATCGGGGAGGAAGAGGGTCTCGCCGATGGAATAAGATTTTGAGGATTCACGGATCATCATTTTATTCCGCCTC
>DATINK010000206.1:0-8498 GCA_035474355.1 Chitinophagaceae bacterium
TGGGAAAATTTATCGTGGTGACAGGCGTCAGTGGCAGTGGAAAATCCACCCTGATCAATGAAACGCTGTATCCCATTCTCTCCAAACATGCATACGATTCAAAAGCAATGCCCCTTGCCTATAAAACGATAAAGGGGCTGGAACATATTGACAAAGTCATAGAGATTGATCAATCGCCGATCGGCCGGACACCCAGGAGCAACCCGGCCACTTATTGCGGATTTTTCACCGACATACGAACGCTGTTTGCTTCGGTACCCGAGGCAAAGATCCGCGGCTACAATGCCGGTCGTTTTTCTTTTAATGTAAAGAGTGGCCGTTGTGATGTATGTGAAGGCGGAGGTATGCGCGTGATTGAAATGAATTTCCTGCCAGATGTATACGTGCATTGTGAAAAATGTAACGGAAGGCGTTATAACCGGGAAACCCTGGAGATACGATACAAGGGGAAGTCCATTTCGGATGTTTTGGAAATGACCGTTGAAGAAGCGGTTGAATTTTTCCAGAACGTCCCTTACATCTATAGAAAAATAAGAGTGCTGGACGAAGTGGGGCTGGGCTATATCACGCTGGGACAATCGGCCGTGACATTGAGCGGGGGAGAGGCGCAGCGGGTTAAATTATCAACTGAATTATCAAAAAAGGATACGGGGAAGACATTTTATATATTGGATGAACCCACTACGGGTTTACATTTTGAAGACATCCAACACTTACTGGATGTGCTGAATAAGCTTGTCGACAGGGGAAATACGGTTCTTGTTATCGAACATCATATGGATGTGATCAAAGTAGCCGATCATATCATCGACCTGGGTCCTGAGGGGGGAGATGGTGGCGGAAAGATCTTATTTGAAGGTACGCCGGAAGACTTACTGAAGTGTAAGGAAAGCTATACAGCTGAATTCCTGAAAGCAGAACTAAAATAATTTACGAAGTACGATTGACGATTGACGAATTAATCGCCAATCAATCGTACTTCGTAAATCGTAACTCGTCAATTATTTAGGCGGTGCTGGTGGGGCTGCTGGTTTAGCTGGCATTTTAACCAAACCCATTACCAATAACAGGCCTATGACTCCTGCAACCAGGCAGATAAATAGTCCAAACCCGGTAGATGATTTAAACCCGTTGCCGGATTTTACACCCATTACACGGATCATAAAAATAACTGCGCCTAATGCGATACCGCCAAAACCAGTCAGGGTGATCATTTTAGTATTCGCATCATAGTCCTTTGTTTTATCACCCATCAATGATCCTGCAACGACTGCCAGAATTCCAAGCAGAGAGATCCATCCCCAACCATGAAAACCGTTAACTGATCTGCCTCCGGCACCACCACCAAACCCTCCTAGATCAAATGCAATTTTTACAGTTTGCCAGGGAAGTAGCATGGCGATCAATGCAACTGCAGCAATTGCCAGGGCATACAATTTTGATTTGTGAAGATTTAAATTTTCCATAATGAGCTGGTTGATTTTGGTTTGTGCCTACTCGTTTGGCTTTTCGGCATCCGCCTCCCGCTCGCGGGATACGTCATTTATAATGTCTTTCTTGATCGGTCAATTACATTCCAAAATTAAAACCTCCAAAGGGGTTTTTGGGCCTATTAAATGATTTAATAACCTCTGCTTGTATAATCCCCACCAATATCACAGCCACAATAGTGATCAGAATAACAACAGCCAGGTACGCCACGGTTTTGTCCACCGGCGTTTTTTTCATGTTGGGAATTCCGGTATATAATGGATAAATGGAATATACAGTACACAGGATTGCCACAATATTCAAAGCCGGGAACAAAAGAAATATTGCTCCCACATAAGAAGCAGTCAATGAATAAGCAGCTAACTGGAAAGATTTGATCCAATTTTTTTCCGAGCTGAATGATTGAGCAAGCGCATCAATAGCCGCCGCTACAATATATACAGTAATGATGGTTAGTATTACGAATAAAAGCGCACCTATTAAACCTGCTTTTACGCTTGCTGTGTTCCCCCCATAAGGACCCAGGCTTTTTCCAATAAGGCCCTGGCCTATAAAGGTTGCAATGGCACCAATGGAAAGCATGGGTAAAATATAAGAAGTAAGAATTGCGCTGGTGCTGAATTTTTCTTTGTCAACTACTGGCCATTCATCTTTTGGGGTGATTAGGATATTCTTAGCCCGATCGATCACATTGATACCTTTCCGTTGAGCAGCAACAGGGGCCGGGGGAGTAGCGTCGGGTTGCGTTTTTTGTTCGGTCATTGATCCACCATTAGGTTTGGTTCCTGATCCCGTAAAATCAGGTAAAATTTTAATTGTCAAGGACTAATATAAGATTTCTTTTGAAAACCAACCCGGGAGGGCTGGATTATTTTATAAACCTGTTAGTCACAGTTTTTTATGAAGATTTACCTAAAAAGTAAAGGCCCGGATCATGCCGTAGAAATTGCGGAATATTAGCGAAATAGCGTCGATGTTGAGGTATAATAAGAGTAAAGACATTTTCTAATTAGTTTGCCAATAAGGGGGGCAGAGAGTGTTTAATAAAATGTATACAATAGAGAGTACCAATAGAGAACGGATTAGGTTTATTCAACCAGGTATCAGATTTTATTAAGCTCCCTGCCGCTTATTGGAACGACAGTGAATATGTTTATTCGGTTTGCATTAACGGATCTCAAAATTCCCGGAAGCTGTTTCTATATCTCCGCAGAAAACACGGTAGACATAAGTGCCCCTCGCCAGTCCCTGTATGCGTACATGGTCCTTGGCTTTCATCCTGTAATTATGGATAAGGGTGCCTTCAAGGTCAAACACAAAAAAATCAACTTCCTTGCCTTCATTTTCCTTGGCTACCACATGCATGGTCTTCTTGACCGCATCGGGGTAAATTTTTACAGAACTGTTATTCTTGGAATAGAGGGCGGTTGATTTAGATTTATTCTTTTTCGTCGGGTCTTCATCCCCGGGCCCTGCAAAAACAGTTTGTGAAAGAAAAAGACCTAAACAACCACACAGGATCATATGTGATAGAAAGGATTTTTGGGTACGTCTGGATTTCATATCGGTTCGGGTTTTATGGGTTATTGAGTTTTATTAAAAGAATACAGGACATTTCAATTGTTTTTTCGATCGCTGACGCTGGTAATCTTTTCCTTCTAATCTCCAGCCGACTCGCAGGATGGCTGAAAAATAAGCGTCATTTTCTCTCGGGTCTCCCCGCTGGCCCCCGATATAGGGCCGGTTGATCGTCGGGTCAAAATATTTTTCTCTATACGCCAACTGCTTGGCTTGTGCCGCCTGTTCCGGTGTCAGGTACACATCGAAATAATAAGGATCGATATACTTCGTGCTCACATCATCCACATAATCCGTAAATACTTTCCGGTGTAATATTTCCATCCCGATATACATGTTCTCTTTAATATAATATTTGAACCCTCCACCCATCACCCATTCGGGTTGCGTCAGGTTGTATTCATGACGCGTCGGGTATTCTGCCATTCCCTGCCCTTCCAGTCGCAGGGGCTTCAATTCCACCCATTTTTTATTTCCATACGGATCCGTATACTGTGCTTTGGGGTTATAATGAAAATATCCAAACCCCATCAGGCCGTATGGCCGGAACTTATATTGCAACGCATCAGCATCGCCTTCGAGAATGACTGTGGGATAGATCTCTGCGGCTACATATCCTTCCACGAAATTGGATCTGAAGCCCAGGTTCCGCTGTTTCCTGTAAGTTTCATCATGTCCATCGGTCTTGATGATACTATCATAGGCTTCCAATTGCCCCACATTTGCTGAGAACCGGAAACCGATCCATTCAGCCGGATAAAAATTTAAATAAACCCCTTTGCAAAATTTGGTCAGTGGCAGGTTGAGGTCTTTGATGAAGGTCATCCCGATGCCACGCGTTCCTCCCAGATCACCGAGGAAAAAGGAAGGTCCTAACCCAAGACCTAATTCAATTTTTCCGTTGGCTGTTGAGATCGATTGGGAAAAAGTCGGGACTGTAAAAATGCTTATGAAGAACCCCAATACGATTGACCGTACGGGCTTCATGCCGGTTCTCATAGTTTCGGATTTCTGGTTTCTCTTCTATTGGATAACAAGAGCAAAATAGACAAGGAAACCCCAAGAAAAGAATGCAGGGAAATGTTTTTTGGTTTGCAAGCCGTTTGTAGTTCTTTCTACTTGGGATTTTTACGAGCAAACATTTCGATATGTTCTATACCGTCTTCCAGGTAAGGAGGACCGGCTTGCAGAAAGCCCAGGTCCGTATAAAATTTTTTTAAATATAGCTGGGCGCCCAATTTTACCGGGACAGGGCCATACCGTTTTTCTATTTCTTTCAATGATAGCTCCATCAACTCTTTTCCCAACCCTTTTTTGCGAAGTGCGGGCGAAGTGACAACCCTGCCAATGGAGGCTTCAGCATATATTTTGCCGGGAGGGGCGATCCGGGAATAAGCAACCAGTTTCCCATCCTGCCAGGCCATCAGGTGTAAACAACTAAAGTCTTTATCATCTGCATCCTGGAAAACACAATTTTGTTCAACTACGAACACTTCATGCCGTAATTGCAGGATGGCGTATAATTCACGCGCATCGAGGTCGTCAAATTTTTTTAATACCCAGTTTTTCATCTTAATGGAACCGGCATTACCGGTATGCCTTCATTCCCGTCTTCACTCACCGATTGCACGGCGAAAAAATAATTGTCTTTGGAATAAGGAAGGTCCATTTTGGTATCCGTCGTAAAGAATTTTTTTTGCCAAACGGGATAGGTGGTCTCACGCATCAGCACATAGTAGCCCTTGACTTTTCCGGATTTGGGAGCCTTCCATACCAGGTTGGTTAAATTGGTCAGCTTCCGGGTCTCCACCCTTACTTCCTGCGGCATGGAAGGGGATTTGGCAAGATTCGCCAGGCAGGCCAGGTTCAAACAAGTATTCTTTCGCAGGTATTCATAATCGATATGTTCCGGCAGGTCGCCATACTGGATACCGTTTTCTAATCGTACATCCTGGTGCTGTCTTGTATAATTTTCATTCATTTCGGTGATCCTGATGGCGGGGAATCCCCTGTCAACAAAAGGTGAGTGATCTCCGCCGCGCAGGTACCGGTCATTCCGGTAGATCATCACTACTTCGAGCTGATCCACATATTTTTCGCCGGTTTCCTTGATATACCGGGCCAACTGCCTTGACTTCCCGTCATTTTCCAATCCCAGGCTGCGGATATTTTGGCGGGCGCGACCGGAATCAATGATTGAAAAGGTTTCACTGAATACGCGGATCTTGGTGTTGTCAATGATATTTGTTTCGTTGCTGTTATTGCTTCCCATGATATCATTGGTAAACATGCCTTCAATATTCCAATTCTCCCGCTTCGCTTTTTCAGCCATAAATGTGGAGCCCAGTAAACCCTGTTCTTCTCCACTGACCGCAACAAAAATGATGGTAGCCGGAAAACCGCTTTTGGACATGATGCGGCAACATTCCATTACCGCAGCCACCCCACTGGCATCATCATTCGCACCGGGAGCATCATCACTCCGGTTCATGACGCTGGAACGCATATTGTCGAGGTGACCGCTCATGATAAATATCCTGTTATCAGCCGGGTCCGTCCCCCGCAGTGTTGCTACTACATTTCCCAATAAAACATTGATGTCAACGCGGCGGCCATCGGGTGGAAGGGTCGTTGTATCGATCATCGCGGTCAGCCGCCCTTCGGAAACCAGGGCAAATTCTTTGAACCGGCTCAACACCCAGTTTTTTGCAGCACCGATTCCTCTTTTCGGATCGGTTTGCGTACTGAGGGTATTCCGGGTACCGAAGCTTACCATTTTTTTGATATAGGATTCAAGTGAATCCCGGGAAACCTGGTTCAGCATTTTTTCAATGGCCGGGTCCCGGTTCACGATCGTCTGTGCCATTATCGATATGCTGAGACCGATCGATAATAAGCTGATGAAAGACTTTTTCATGATCCATGAATTTGCATCCTATAAAATTAATGTAAACAGGATGGTTTGCGTTCAAAAACACTAATTTTAAAAAAATCGGATACATGCTCAATGACCTGAGTAAAATTCATCAATTGATCGGAGATATTTTCCGTTGGCCCAGTGAGCAGGCTGAATGGGAACAATACAAGCTGAGCGACGAACAGATCCAATTCTTCCGGGAGAATGGTTATTTGAGCGGCATAAAAATGCTGGATGAAAAACAGGTGGAACGCATACGGGAAGAATTGACAAAGATTGCTGATCCCCAGCACCCGGGTAATGAACTTTTCTATGAATTCCATTCGAATGAATCCACCGACCCGGCTACGATACTTTTCCATGCGCTGGGTGCCTGGCGGATCACCCCGGGATTGCATGATGTATTATGGAATCCCCGGTTTCTCGTTGCTGCCAGTCAACTGCTGGGAAATGTTTCGGTAAGATTCTGGCATGACCAGATATTCTGGAAACCACCTAAACAAGGTGGCGTAGTGGCCTGGCACCAGGATTATTCATACTGGACAAGAACCCAACCCATCGCACACCTGACCTGTTGGTGCGGATTGGATGATTCAACAAAAGAAAATGGTTGTCTCCAGTATATTGCCGGGAGTCATCAATGGGGATTACTCCCCAAACCCGTAATCGCCGGGGAATTGCAGGGCATAAAAGATTTCCTGGATGAGCATCAAAAAAAACAGTTTGCGCATCCCCGTTATGCTGAAGTAAAAGCCGGGGAAGCGATCTTTCATCATTCACTGACCCTGCATGGGTCAGGTGCAAATACTTCTGCTAAACCCAGACGGGCATTTGTTATTAATGCGATTGCAGATGGTGTGATCTCCGATTCTAATGAACCATTGTTAGAAGGGGTGCCGGTAGTACCGAAAGGTGAGAAAATAGAGGGACAGTTTTTTCCTTTATTGTTTGACCCTAATGATCTATAATTATTAATTATTAGGTGCTAATAGCCATATTTCTTACCCCATAGATCCTTTAAGAATTTCCTGATCTCCTCTTCACGTGCATTTTTTCCAGGGTCATAAAATTTCTTCCCGGAAATTTCATCCGGAAGGTATTCCTGGGCTGAGAAATTCTTTTCGTAAGCATGAGAATATTCATAATTTTTACCATAGCCCATATTTTTCATCAACCGGGTAGGGGCATTGCGGATATGAAGCGGCACAGGAAGATCTCCCGTCCTGTTCACTTCGGATTGTGCTTCACCGATCGCTGCCACCGCCGCATTACTTTTAGGGGAAGAAGCGAGATAAGTGCTGCATTGTGAAAGAATGATAGATGCTTCAGGATAACCGATTTTATTGACAGCTTCAAAAGCAGCATTGGCCAGGACCAGCGCAGTTGGATTTGCGTTCCCGATATCTTCGCTGGCCAGTATCACCAATCGCCTTGCGATGAATTTTACATCCTCTCCGCCTTCGATCATCCTGGCCAGCCAATACACAGCCGCATTCGGATCGGAGCCACGAATGGATTTGATGAACGCCGAAATGATATCATAATGTTGTTCCCCGCTTTTATCATAAACAGCAATTCTTTTTTGCGCGACATCCATGACGAGTTCATCTGTGATCATAATGGCCCCCCTGCCCCCCAAAGGGGGGTTCTCTGACCCTGTATTTTGTAAAAATTTTTTCTCATTTGAAGTATCTAAAGCCCCTCCTTTGGAGGGGTTTGGGGAGGCCTCAACTATCAATTCGTTGGGGGCGGTATCAACAACCAGTTCCAGGAGGTTCAATAATTTCCGGGCATCCCCGCCGGAAAGATTGATCATGGCGCTGGTTTCCTGTAAACGGATCGTTTTCTTTTTCAGGTCTTCATCATGATCAATTGCATAATGCAGCAGGTGTACCAGGTTATTTTCATCCAGGGGTTTGAGGACATATACCTGGCAACGGCTTAACAAGGCACTGTTCACTTCAAAAGATGGATTTTCGGTGGTGGCGCCGATCAGCCGGATAATTCCTTTTTCCACAGCACCCAATAATGCATCCTGCTGGCCTTTGTTGAAACGGTGGATCTCATCAATGAATAAAACCGAACCGGGAACCGACCTGGATTTTTCAATCACTTCCCTGACTTCTTTGACGCCTGCACTGATAGCACTAAGACTATAAAATGGAACGTTCAGTGTATTGGCAATGATATTGGCAAGTGTGGTCTTACCCGTACCCGGTGGTCCCCAGAAAATAATGGAGGGGATCTTGCCATGCTGAATCGATGTCCTGAGTATACTTCCTTTACCTGCCAGGTGATCCTGTCCTACTACTTCATCCAGGTTTTGTGGCCTGATTCTTTCCGCTAAAGGTGTATGGGAATTCATGTATTCAAGTTAATGAAAATGGATGACGGATGACGGATGGCAGATGACCGGGTTAATTCACATTCGCCGCAAGAAACAACCCGATCTTATCAAATGAATCTACCATATTAGCACCCGTCCAGCCATGTGACTCCCCGGGATAAAAAA
>DATINK010000207.1:0-8255 GCA_035474355.1 Chitinophagaceae bacterium
GGGCTTTTCCTTGTAAAAGTGAGTTATCCACAGGACTTATTTCAGCCCGCACATTAAAAAAGCCCTGCAACCAAATCGGATGCTGTTCAATCATTCTAAGTAACGGTATTAAAGGGAAGAAGTATTTGCCAGTCTTGAAGGGATTTTTGTAAATTGTCCTGATAGCAGTACAGATATTTTCGGTTCCTGCCTACCGTTAATTATCACAGCGTAATCCGTACATAACGCATTCAAAATCAAATTTTGATTTTATGAGAAAATGTTTAGTACTGGCGCTGTGTTTTGTTTCAGGAGTTACTTCCATATACAGTCAGAATTACAGTGGGTTATTGAACAAAAGACTGCCCCGCGTGAACGATCCTTCTTTCTATCTTGAATCCAAATTGGGAAATTTATTGGGGGGAAAACTGGAAGGGCAGATAGATAGCGTTGTCGTGACATGGGATACAGAGATCACACTAAAGGTCAGGGTCTATTACAGCAATTTTATAAATGGTTTTTTTATGGTCAACGTATTAAATGCGGGAAAGGCCAGGCCATTTGAAGTGGGTACAGGTAAATTTTCACAGGCTGCCCAGCCATCGCCAGCTGAATGCACTTTGCAACTGAAACCAAACCTTCCCAAGGGCACTAAATTCCAGACCCCTTATTTGCGAATTGATATTGCCAAACAAGAAAACCAGACAGGTAATGTCAACGTTTACACCCTGAATAAAAAATGGAATAGCGAACAGGAAGCCCAAAATGTGATCATACCGGTGACGATGGTGCCAGTAGGAAAAGCCGCTTTGCTGACCAATGAAGTGAAAGATGTAATGCCCATCAAGACGATCAAATTTGATCCGGGCGTTCTTTATTATAAGCCCAATACTATCAAAACACAGAAGCTGGGTGGTAATAGTCTGCCCAGGATCGATTTTTCTTCTATCAGTATGCCCGAGGATATCTCCGGGACCTGGTTAAATATTAATTCAGGCACTAACGGCATTACTAAACTTATTGTTACAAATAATAATTCGATCCAGGTCTTTGGAAAATGCTCTCCCCAGGATTGCGATTGGGGCAAAACCTCACTGATCAGCCTCGGAGGGAATAACTTCAAAGCCATTTTCAACTCGAGCTACGTAATAAATACGCTGAACATCAGTTATGTCGGGGGACAACTAAACCTGAATGAGTCGGATTATTACAAAGTGGGCGGAGCAACCAAAACCTATTCTTATAGTTTCAAGAAGAATATTACGATGCTATATGCAAAAGCGAAT
Source organism: Chitinophagaceae bacterium (assembly GCA_035474355.1). Classification (GTDB taxonomy): domain Bacteria; phylum Bacteroidota; class Bacteroidia; order Chitinophagales; family Chitinophagaceae; genus DATINK01. The sequence continues at coordinate 1,266 of DATINK010000207.1, forward strand.
GTCTATAGCCTGAGCCAGTTGACATTGATGACCCCGGTAAACCCGACGGCACAACCGGATAATATACCCAAGGGCCCCGATAAGAATTTTCCAATCAGCCTCATTGATGGAATTTCTGCGGATGTGGATTTTAAAAGACCGCAGGATATTTCCAATATCAACCTGAATGCCTTCCTGGATATCAACCAGAAATCCGGGATCGTGTATATCCTGCCTGCAGATTATCATTTGAAATGGGAGCCGGCAACAAAACCTGAAAAAGGATATGATTTCTTCATCACTTATGGAAAACAGGGAACGACCATTACGGATGAAGGCACCGATGCACCGGTAAGGATGTCAGGCACTCTTACTACGGACATCAGCACACGCGAGATAGAATTTGTAAAAACACTTTTAAAAGCCTCTTTTCCCGGGTTTACCAATGTGAAATACCTGCCACTGCGGGAAAACCCCCAATTTACTTTCCAGAATACATTGGGTGCACAATACAATATTCCGCAGAGTAAAATAACGGTTGAAACAAGTACTGACCTGACCAGTGATATTCGCGTAGCCTGGCAGACAGATGCCGATACAAAAGAATTTATTCAAACAGCGCTGATGTCCAGGGAAGGCATTGCGGCTTCCGTGATACTGAAACCAGATGATGAAAATATTGTTGACCAGCAGATACCCGCCATGATCAACCTGGCGGATATCCGCACGTTGGGTAAGATCAATATTGAACCCAATACCTGGCGAAACCAGTTCTGGAGAAATACAACACCTTATCCTCTCAAGCTGAATTATCTCCATGTACTGAAAAAAGAAAATACAGGAACTACCCCGATCATTTATTCCTGGGCAATGGGAGATGCGGTCATTCCTTCACAGGGGCAAGCCATGTTTAACAGCAATATTGTACCTGCCTGGCTCGACAATATGGAATCGGTGATCATGTGGATCGATTACAGCGTGATGGATTGTAATGAATGTGATCAAAAAGTAATGAATGCGGTAACCGGCAATGTGAACCCCAGTAATGCGCAGCAGGTAAAGTTCACGATTCCTCCTGCTGTGTTCGACAGCCTGGGCGCTTCGTATTTCATGATCACTGTCAGGAGCCTGCAGGCAGACGCGCAGGGACAGGAATTAAGGGAACTGGATGCATTAAAGGTTACCAAAGATCCTGAGAAGGTCTTTTCAGCGGGTCCCCTGTATGTTCCATCCGGTGGTAAGCTTGATTTTGAGTACAAGATCACGGTAGCATCAACAGATGGGGAATTCTATCAATCGAATACCTGGATCAAAGGAAATTCAAAAGATATGTTATTGGGTAAAAATGCCCTGCGAACGATATTCAAAGGGATCATTCCCGGGATCAATTAAATCTTTTGGCACACACCATGATGGGACTAACCGGATATAAAAAAGGTTTATGCTGCGGGTATATTATCTTCAGCATAGCAGCCGGTGCGCAGCCCTCTCTCTCTAATTCCCAGTTGATCCTGGAACAACGGGTTTACCGGGATGTCAAGCAAACAAAATTATTTTACTATATCCCCTTTGATTATAAACTCGTGACGGATGCATCGGGTAAACCTGAATTTTCGCTTGTGCAAATGCGCTATACAGGTACAAGAGCATCAGGCGATGCAGGTGCAGCCAAATACAATAACCTTTTGCAGTTTCATGTGGCCGTGGATCAATCGATGCAGAAAAAAATAGCTGACATCAAAACAACCTTACGTAAAACGATCCCGCTTGCTGAATTAAGGCCCCTGCCGGTGCGTAAGTTTTCTTCTGTACTTGTATTTGCCGGATCGGATAAAGAAACAGGGTCTGCTGATTCAGTGCGGCTGGTGAAAACCACGTATTCAGAATCCGTAGATGAATCCGCTTCCGTCAGCACCAGTTACTGGAATGACCGCATCGTCACGCTTCGCTTAAATGATTTTGATGCCCAGATCGTGGAATCTGTATTGAAAAAGCACCAGTCGGTCATGAGTTTTTCCTATGCCATTTACAGTGTGTTTTCCGAAATGGGTTCTTCGGATCTTAATGTATATGGTGACAAGGATATTGCGAAAAAAGTAAAAGACTTTTTTGATGCCGAGGTCAGGAATCAAAAAGACAGCGCCCTGCACGTCACCATGATCAAGGCGGATGCCATACCCATTTCTGTTAACCTGGATACATGGCCCACGCTGGTGCAGAAGGTCGATATCAATGAAAGAGTACCCGCCAAGTACCCATTATTCGATGTGTATTGTTATGACTTTAATAATGATCTCCGTCCTGACCTCTTTGCTAAAAAGATCGAGATCCGGGCAACCAGTGTAAATGGAACAGAAGTAACCCAGGCTTTTTCTTTTAAAGGAAGCCAGCCCGACCTGTATGCAAAAAGTATTCGCTTTCCTTATGCCATACGGTTTGACAGGTCTTTTTTTTACCGGGTAACCGAGATCACCCTGGATGGTGACGCAAAAGCGACGGACTGGAAAGAAAAAAAAGAATGGAGCGAGATACTCGATATTACTTCCCCGCCCGATAAAGTGGTGGTGAAGCCAGCTGTCATCGAACAATGATTGTTTACTGAAAAATAAAATTGTATGCACATATCATCCCGGACTTTCGCTTTCTTATTATTGATCAGCACAGCGCTCAGCTCAAGGGCCCAGGTGAAATATGATGAAGGGGCTGCTTTTATCAAAGGTGTTACCCTGCTGCAGGACCGGGCCAATCCCAAGGATTATTATTACCTGCCGAAATATCCGCGCCTGGCAGTCAATGATAAAGGGGAGCTCGAATTCCTTTGCATCAAGTATACGGGTGATAAGGCCGAAAACAGTGGCGGATTGTTTCATGCCCTGGTGGATTTTAAAATTCCCGATTCCCTTTTTGATGATATTCTCAAAGAGTTGCGGAAGGTAACGCCGGGTGCGCGCATTGCCGGACCTGTGCCACTGATGCAGCCCAAGAAAGAAGACCCCGAGATCACGATGCCGAGTTTTGATATCGTATCAGGCATCTTAAGCAATAAAGAAGGACCAGGTGCTATGACACGCTCTGTTGTTACTTCTGGTTTTGCTCCGCTTACTCCTGGTTCAAAAGCAGCCGTGGCTGCTTTGTTAAGTCCGCAGGGCGCTACATTATTATGGAATTCTTTTACAGGACCCACTTCAGATGTTTCTATCAGTATACATGGCTATTATGAAGCTGCCGTGAAAGCTTATAACGCCACTGTAACGGCTGAAATGAGTGTGGTATATACGCATTTCAGCCAGATCATGAATAACCAGGAAGGTTATAGTAAAAACCAGATCAGGAATATTACAGATCAAATGATAAAAGAAGGCGGGATCAAGGTGGATGTATTCGACAGGTCTGCAGGTTTAGGAATCAAGACAAATGATATGGATGGCATCCTGAGCCTGGTGACCAATAAACTTACCGAGATCATGTTTGATACGAAAACAGGATGGTCGAAAGAACCTGAGAGAGCGGATCCCAACCTGGGTTTTGTGGATCAATTAAAACAAGAGAAAACGGGGGTGGTATCTGATATTGCAGATGGCCTCTCCGATGTGATGGGCTCCTTGCCCATACTGGGTTGGTTTGCTCCCAAAAGATATAAGAACCTGAATCCCCAGTACCGCACGGATAATCAATATATTTTAAAAGATATCAAGGATATCCGGTCCAATAAATTTTATCTCAATCTTTCAAAATCCACGACGATAAAAGTTCCTTTTCACACGGCCGGTAACCTGGGGGGATTGTATTCGACCCTGGGGACCGATCCAAGATATTTCCGGATCGTAAACATGGACGACCCTGCTTTCCAAAACCGCGAGATCAATTTCCAGGTGGATGGTGAGTTTACGGATGCATTTGATGACATCATCAATTTTGTGACGGTCAATTTCAGGAAAAAATATGGCAATGGACAGGATGATGTGACCAATCAATTGATCATTAACGGAACCGATCTTAAGAAAGGAGTGAATTTGAAAACGATCGGATACCCGCGTTTGGGCATTCAGAGTTCCGACTGGCTGAATTATGAGTATCAATTATTATGGAGTTTCAAAGGGAAAACAAAAGCAGTCAGGTATCCTGCTGATGAAACCCAATGGATCAAAAGTGGCGACCCGGGCGTTTCACTGGTCCCGCCGCTGGTAAAAGAATATATTGAAATTGATGGCGACCGCCCGCAATTCATAACGGATGAGATCGCGTCCGTAGATATTAATTTTCTGAGCGTACAGGGCGGCGATAAGAAAGTGGTAAAGCATGTTGTCCTGCGGGCAGGTGATGCGAATTCCACTACCAAGATCAATGTATATCACGATAAGAACAGCCCGGTGGTATACCAGGCCAAATGGTACAGTAAAACCAAGGGCGTGGCCACCGCTGAACTCGCCATACTGAATTCGAATTACCTGTTTTTAAGTACACCGGCCCCTGAACTTTTTAAAAAGCCCTGATTGAAGAATGAATAAAAGAACTGGCATTTTTCTGTATGTATGCTTGTTAGCGGGGAGTTTTATCGCTCCCGGATGCTTGCGTGCGCAACAGATCTCCATTGATAGAGGGGTTCGGGTAGAGGGACTCTGGTGTTTCCCGTTGGTAACTGACAGTGTGCAATATTTGTTCTTACCTGACCGCGCTTTCCTGGCCCTGGATGAAAAGCAACATCCGCAATTCTCCTTTATGCGCTATGTCAATAACCAGGATAATACCAGTACTTCTTCAGAAAAAAGCATTACACAGGCAGGCGGTGGTGGCGTTTTGCATTTCCTGGTGACTTATGATACGGATGAAAAGAAAATACAAAGAGCAGAACAGCAGCTGAAACAATTAACCGGTATTGACGAAGTAAAACTTAAAGGTCCCATCATATTTAAAGAAGGCAGGTTTGCATTGGTATCATCTATATTGAATCCTGCGAACGGCAAGACGGAAAGAAACCTGATGGCATTGGGCGCAGCCCCCGTTTTACAGGGAAGCCGCATCGCCCTGTCCTTTGAAATGGATCCGTTGCATTCAAAATTATTGTTAGAAAGTTTCAAGATGCCCACCCCTGATGTTTCATTGATCTTCGATCTTGCTTTCTCCGGCCTCAGCGATGCATACAACGCAAAGCTTACTGTCGATTGGACAGAAGTGGAAAAGAACAGGGAAATTGGCGGGGGTGTAAAAATTTATTTTGTAAGTGCAGAAGTAGAATCGATCTGTAAAGAATTGAGAAAGACGAATGCCATTAAGCTGGAAGTCGTGGGTGAAGATGCAAGAATGGATAATCTTGTCAATGCCGCCTATGGCCGTATTACAGATATGCTTTTCCGCAAAGAAGAACCAGAACAGTCCGGTGCGCAGGCAGCAATGGGCGGCTTGAGTAACTTGTTTAGTTCTGGTGGCGCTTTTTCAGCTGAAAAGATCTTTCCTTTTGGCGCTCATTTCACCTATAAGCGAAAGGATATAAAGACCAGCGGCATCAGTGTCCTGAATTTCAATAGCCGGACTTCCCGGGATATGCATCACTATATTACTTTTAATATCGGCGATATCTATAAAAAATATGGACAGGACCCCGCTTATTTCCGGACCATATCAACAGATGATATCGATTTTGCGCAAAGGGATATTGTAGTGGGTGTGGATGGAGCACTCATGCCGGAATTCGACAAGTTCATCAACAGCATCACAGTGACGTTGAAAAAAACGCACCAGGATGGAACCACGACCATGAAAGAATTGGTCATCACAAAATCCGTACTGGCAGACAGCAAGCCATTGTCGATGAATTATGGTTCGTTGAATGATTCCGACAGGACAGCGTGGTTGAATTATGATTACAGGGCCCAGTTTAATTTTAAGGGAGGGAAAAATTATTTAGCTCCCTGGGTACAACAAAATTCTGCGATGATCAATCTCTTTGCTCCTTATGAAAGGAGGGTGATCAGGCTGGATGGAGATGCCGAACTGCTGAAGTCAAAAAATGTAAGAGCCGTATTGGTCAAAATAGAATATCCCTTCTTCGGGGAGAATAAAACATTGGATGTGACGATCAAGCCCGAAGAAAAATTTACAGAAAAACAATTTGAGATCACGCTGCCGGCCGGTCAATACGCATTTAAATATACCATCCGCTGGATGCTGAAAGATGGCACTGTTATCAGCGGCAGCAGTGAGAACGATACCGAGATCCTGTTCATTGATTCAGTTCCCGGAAAATGAAAAGAAATATTTTCATATTGATAATGACGACCTGGATAATGCCTTTATCGTTTGCAGGACGGAATCGTGCGAGTGATATCTATATAATATATTATGCTACCTATAAAGGAAAGACGGGTCATATTGGTATTGCCGTGGATAACTATAAGATCATTTTCCGTGAAAACAGTAAAGGCGGAGACACTGGACCCGTTGCCGATACTGTACCCACGGGCGAACTGAGTTATTATGACCTTTGGCCCAATGATGATTATTTCAGCGTGGGAAGAACGGGAAAAGATATCCCGGCAGTTTATTACAAGCTTCCCGTTTCCACAACAGAAGAGATCACATTGAACAGCCTGTACGATAAAGGAATTCCGCATAAAGAAAATTATCCTACGGATGGTTTGTTGAAGGTCCCTACGAATTGGAACCAGGATCAATGGGTCAAAAACTTCCTGGACAGCATGGTGAGTGCCAACCGGGATTTTAATGCGCAGAAGTTCAATTGCACTGATTTTGTCCGCATACCCCTGGAAACTTTGCTGGACCAGGAATTAAAATGCAGGGAGTTTATTCTCGTGGGATGGAGCAGCACGCCGAATAAATTTTACAGGAAGCTGAGAAAAGTAAAAGGCGTGGAAGTGATCAAAAACGCAGATGATAAAGCACACCGTTCCTTTATCGGTCAACGGGTGATCTATAAGATCTTTCATCATTCAAAAAAAATAAAACACATTCACGAAAATCAAACGATATGAAAATGTTGAAACATCCTTTACT
>DATINK010000208.1:0-2662 GCA_035474355.1 Chitinophagaceae bacterium
GTTGCCAAATTTTATTTCTACTTATATATCTATTGGTATACCGGACAGATTTACCAGGGATGTGGTTTCCCTGCAGTTAACGAAAATTTCCAATGGGATTGGGCTTACAATGAAACACAAATTTCTTATGATGTTAATCCCTCATTTAACTGGAATGTAGACACTTTAAATACGTCCTTGCTTAGAATATCCAAGGATATACCGGATCCAGGTTCTCCAAATATAATTTTACATTATGTCAGGAAATATGTTCACGGTTGATTGATAGTTGGCTATTGAGGATTTTCAACATATACTTCCGCATCTTCTAAGTGTTTATGTTTACTTTCTGCCTGCTGTGATTTCAACAATGCATCCAGGTTCTCCATTGATTGTTTAAATTCTTTTTCGAATTTCTTCTTCATGGCCAGGTTGAACATGAAGGATATTACCGGGTTCTTTTTCAGGTAGAGGTCGATGGTCAACCGGGTCTTGTTCTCGCTGATCTTCTCGTAGGTGTTGTAGCTGGAGAATTTCTTCTTTACATCCGTCTCACTATAGATTATTTTGTCAGGGGTATAAGAAAAACTGCTTGTGTTAACATCCAATTGCCCTTTTTCAAGTATACAACGATGCCTGGTCCCGACTTGTGGAAGGGGGGTAGAAACCTGGTCGGTTTTTTTGATCCCTACCCGCCAGTTTGCTCTTTGGTTAAAATCAATGCTGGTAAAGAAAAGGTTATTGATATCCGTATCGTATTCTTTTGTGAATGAAAGCACTTTAACCCGGTTTGCAATTTCAAGGTTTGGGTCTGTGGCAGGGGGAATCTCATCTTTCAATGGGGTCAGATGCGTATACTGGTAAGGGATCGATCCGTGTTCGGAATGTTTTGCGCTATTATTCCAGGTTAACCAGTCAGGCATTTGATCCGGCAGGGATTCAGGCATTAGGGAATCGGTCACCAGCCAGTATTCGTGCAGGTCAATATCATTTTTCATGAGTTGGTGAGCGATGATGATGTCTTTCCCATGCAGGTTGGCCGAGCTTTTCGCAAAATTTTTGATGTTGAGGCTTTTGAATTCCCCGTAATGACTCACTACCTTAAGGGTGAGGCCGGAGGCAGACTTACAGGCTTCACACTGGCAGATCCGGCGCATATCATAGAGCTGGAGATAGCGATGGAAATCATGGAACATTTTTTCCACTTGCTTATAAAGTGCATCCATAGCAGGCGGGGGACCGAATTTGTAAAATAAAATGGCATCACCTTCGATCTCCGAGATCTCCAGGCCGATATTATTGGCATTAATAATGGTTTCCAGGAGTTCCTGGATGATCACTTCGCTATGCTCAAGTTCGGTCTCGTGCATGAACTTGGTAAAGCCGCTGATGTCGGGGATAAAGATCAGGCCTTTGTTGTCCATGGTACAAAGTTGGTTTTTTTTTCAGAATTAGATATACGCTGAAAAAAGTGCCGGGGATTTGGCCGCTGCAATAAAAAAACCCGAAAAAATCCGGGTTTAAGTGGGAGTTGACGGGATCGAACCGCCGACCCTCTGCTTGTAAGGCAGATGCTCTGAACCAGCTGAGCTAAACTCCCTTTTACCCGCCGAAGCCTTGGCGCAGGCAGGGTTTTTAGGACGGCAAAGATAAGATGGGAGGGGGTCATAGTCAAATTATTTTAACCTGGATTTCCTCATTTTTGCAGGATGGCATCTTCCTATTGTGAATTCATACAAACCAGGGGTAAGAATACTGTTCATCAATATTACCACGATCATGAATACGGTTTCCCTATTGATGATGATAACCTTTTATTTGCAAGACTCGTACTGGAAATTAACCAGGCGGGTTTGAGTTGGGAAACGATCCTGAAAAAGAAGGACAATTTCTTCAAAGCCTTCGATGAATTCAATATCGATAAGGTATCCCGGTACACAGAAAAAAAGAGACAAAGGCTTTTGCAGGACGCCGGCATTATCCGCAATCGTTTAAAAATTGACGCAGCTATCTTCAATGCAAAAGCGATCAAAGCCATTCAGAAAGAACATCAATCGTTCCGCAACTGGCTGGACCTGCATCACACTAAAAAAAAGGAAGAGTGGGTGAAATTATTCAAAGGGACATTCAGGTTTACAGGTGGAGAAATTGTGAATGAATTCCTGATGAGCACTGGGTATTTGCCGGGCGCTCATGTGGAATCATGTCCGGTTTATAAGAAAGTAGTTAGGTTGAAACCAAAATGGCTGAGTATCCGGAATTAGATCATTTCTTCTTTCCTGATATCACATTGGCGCTGCAATCAATAGACACTTCCGCGGGATAACGTGCCTTTACTGCTTCTTTGACCTCTTTTTCGATCCGTTGGCGGGTCGCCTCATCTGCTTTGCTAAGTGCCGCTACAATAGGGGCTCCGATCTCCGTCATCATATTCCAGTAAGATTCCACTGTTCCGCTGTTCATCTTTGAGGCAACGGCTGATTCTTTTATATCACTGAAGCCTGCTTTTTGAAAGATTTCTTTCATCAAACCCGGTTTTGCACAACGAAACATACCCGGAGCCCCGGGCGGGGGTGCTGGTAATTCCATGTTCCTGTTGATCGTTCCCATGGTAGCGGTTACCCAAAAATTTTTTTCAGGAACATCCCACACAGAAGTGGCCATTTTTCCACCCGGTTTTAAA
>DATINK010000209.1:0-2464 GCA_035474355.1 Chitinophagaceae bacterium
ATCAAAAGAAAAGGTCACTGCAACAGTAACCGTGACTAATAAAGGAAAAAAAGCGGGGGAGGAAGTGGTGCAGCTATATCTAAGACATGAAGATGCAGGTGAAGATGAGCCGGGCTATGTATTGAAAGGGTTTAAGAGGATTGCATTACAACCCGGCGCCTCACAAAAAGTAAGCTTCTCGATCGGAACTGATGAATTGAAGATCATCGACGAAATAGGAAAGGCAGAGATCCGTCCCGGGCTTATCCACTTATTTATCGGTGGGTCATTACCGGGAGACAGGAGCGAAGCACTGGGTGCTTCGAAAGTTTCGGGCACTACGATCACACTGAAATAGTGAATGTGAAAATGAAAAAGCAGGGTTTCATAGGAACTATTATCATTCTTTCCTTTTGGATCATTGCCGGCTCCTGCAGCAAACCTTCTTCAGGCGGAGGCACTACGCCACCACCACCCCCTCCGCCACCACCTCCGGGAAATACGACCACGCTGAAAGCCACATCGACTATTCCCATAGGTATTGGTATTGCATACGATTTATTTAAAAATAATGCCACCTATTCCGGGACCGTAAAAGAACAATTTGACCGGGTCACGGCTGAATACCAGATGAAACATGCCCCCAATGTGAAGAATGACGGCAGTTTTGATTTTACCAATACAGATGACTTTGTCAGCCTGGTACAGGGAGCTTCCATGACCATTCATGGACATACTTTGGTCTGGCACCAGAACAACAATAGCGTTTACCTGCGATCACTCACGGGAACTACCGGACCCAACCTGGTATTGAACGCGGGTTATGAATCGGGATTTACAAATTGGTTTACACAGGTATCCATGCAGGCGCCGACATCGGGAGCCATTTCCATTGAAACAACAGATATCCATGGGGGAACGGGTGCCGCCCGGGTACAGGTCAGTACACCAGGACCCAATGCATTCAGCATTCAAATAGTGTCAGATAATTTTAATGTGATGGGAGGCGCCGGGTATAAATTGAAATTCTGGGCAAAAGCCGCTGCCAATGGTCAATCCTTACGAGCCGTTGCACAGGGAACTTCTTATTATGCAGCCCAGGATTATCCCCTTTCAACATCCTGGACTCAATATATTTTCAATTTTACACCGACTGAATCGGCAGTTGCAGTAAAATTCCATTTTCCCAATGCCGGAACATTTTATATTGACGACCTGGTCGTGGGCGCGAATTCAGTTGTATTGGATCCTGTACAAGTAAATAATGCCTTGCAAAACTGGATCACTACCATGGTAACCAGGTACAAGGGTAAAGTAACTGGATGGGATGTGGCGAATGAAGTGGTGGTTGATGGTACTGGTGAATTGCGGTCCAGTGTAAATTCGGGAGGATCGGGCAGCAATGGAGTTTTTTACTGGGCTGATTATTTGGGAAGAGCCTATATCGCAGACGCTTTCCGCTGGGCCAATGCCGCTGATCCAAATGCAAAACTTTTTATCAATGATTATAATCTGGAAAGTGATACCAGGAAACTGGACTCTCTCCTCAAGCTGGTCAATGAATTAAGAACAGCGGGTGTCCCGATCCACGGCATTGGCATTCAAATGCATATCGGCATCAATACTGATAATTCGCTTTTTGAAAATGCATTCCAGCGGCTGGCAGGAACCGGTTTGTTGGTACATGTATCGGAATTGGATATCAGGATCAATCCCGGAAATGCAAATCCATTTAATGCAACGCAATCGCTGCTGGATCAGCAGACATTAAAATACAAAGCGGTGGCTGAATCTTATTTCAGGAATATACCAGCGGCACAACGCTATGGGATCACTGTCTGGAATTTAACCGATGGTGATAGCTGGATTACCCGGGGCGGAAGTATTGATTTCCCTACTTTGTATGATAACGGGTATAATAAAAAAACTGCGTTTAATGGATTCATACAAGGACTTCAATAGTTTTTAGCTTCACGCCAAGACGCAAAGTATTTCGCAAAGCCGCAAGAAATCACTTGTATTCTTTGCGCATTCTTTGCGTCTTGGCGAGAAATAATTTAATTTACCGAAATGATGATGGAACAAACTATGAGATGGTTCGGGACAAATGATCCCGTCAGACTTTCGGACATCCGACAGGCGGGTTGCAGTGGAGTGGTAACAGCTTTACATCATATACCTGTTGGAGAAGTTTGGACCATTGATGAAATCAATAAAAGAAAGAGCGCGATAGAAGCGGCGGGCATGAGCTGGACAGTAGTCGAAAGCCTGCCCGTGAGTGAGAATATCAAAAAGCAAAGCGGGAATTACAAACAGCATATTGAACATTACAAAACCAGTTTAAAAAACCTGGCCGCTTGCGGGATCAAAGTGATCACTTATAATTTTATGCCCATCCTGGACTGGATGCGCACCGATATTACCTATCCTATGCCGGATGGCAGCCTGGCCTTACGTTTCGAACGATCCGCATTTATTGCTTTCG
>DATINK010000210.1:0-5667 GCA_035474355.1 Chitinophagaceae bacterium
GATGAAGATCTGCAGAATACTGATCACAAGGTAGAGGCGAGCGGTAGCGCCAAAGATCCGGGAAAGTATAAAAAAGAATGCCCCGGCCTTATGCGCATTGATCCCAAATCGTCTTTCCAGGTAAGTGTAGATACTGGTCAGGTTCATCCGGTAATACAAGGGGATCAGGACAAAAGCGATGACCATATAACCGATGAGATAACCTAATACAATCTGGAAATAGAAAAAATTACCAGTGCCCACTCCTCCCGGGACACTTACGAACGTTACACCCGACAAAGAAGTGCCGATCATGCCAAAAGCCACCAGCATCCAGTTACTGTTACGGTTGCCGATAAAAAAAGACTCATTGTTGGAATTCCGGGAAGTGAACCATGCCACGGTAAGCAGTAAAACGAAGTACCCGATAACAAACGTAAAAAGTATGGCAGGTGTCATATTATAAGTATGTTATTTCCTGAAGAACTTCGCAATGAATTTTGAAGATAAAGAAATTTACTTTCCTTTGCCGGGAATTTATCCTTTCTATGCCTATACGTTCACTCGCGGTTTTTTGTGGTTCTAAGAATGGTAACAACCCATTATTCATACAACATGCTATGCTCCTGGGAAAGTTATTGGCAGTACAACAGGTCAGGTTAGTGTATGGCGGGGGTAATGTGGGCCTCATGGGCATGTTGGCTGATACGGTAATGGAAAATGGCGGCCAGGTCACCGGTGTGATCCCCAAAGTATTGCTGGCATGGGAGCGGCAACATCTGCATATCACAGAGCTGATCGTTGCGGATGACATGCATGAACGCAAAAAAAAGATATTTGAGCGCGCTGATGCGGGGCTGGTACTGCCCGGTGGTTTCGGTACACTGGATGAAATGTTTGAAATGATCACCTGGAACCAGCTTTCCATTCACGATAAACAGATATTCCTCCTGAATTCAGGAGGGTTTTATGATCATCTTATTCAGCATATTCGCCAAATGGGAGATGAAAAATTTCTTTATGAAGAAGCTGAAAAAAGACTCGTGATATTGAGTGATCCGGAAGAATTAGTTGTGCATCTTTAATCTTTCATCTTTCATCTTTCATCTCTTATTTTTCTTATTATCTCCCTGGCAGATCGGTATCTGAAGTCCTCCCCTCACGATGGGGATCGATCTTCCGTAATTATCGGTATAAGGTGAGTTCTGATTCCCGGATACATCGAACAATACAGCCAGGTAATAAAATACTTCCCCGCTTCCGCCCATACGGCCATTGGTATAGCCTCCCCCAATGAGAAAACTGTTCCCGTCGACTTTGTAAGTCTGGTCAATCCCGATATTGGGCATGAATTTTTGTTTGATCCAATTGTGTTCAAACTGCGCCTGTGCAAATAAGAATCTTACCGGGTATAATTTTGTGAATACGCCGCCCCCGTAAACCGTTTGATGGAGCTTATCATTGTAGATCCCCTGGAAATCGCGGTACGAAGTATAATTATAATTGAACACAAGGCCCGCATCCATAAAATTGGTAAGACTATACCCCAGCACCGGGCTGGCGCCGATCAGGAAAGTATTATTATAAAAAGCAAGGGATACACTACCACCGGTAAATAAGTGTTCTCCAAACGTTTTCTTTTCTTTCTCTTCTTTTTCTTTATCCTGGGCAGCGAGAAAATTGACTGCCATGAGCATGGCACAGGCCAGGAGCACGTTTTTTTTCATATTGTAAGATTTATAAGATTTGATTATAATTCCTGTTGTTCATTCCAGTCAAGTCCCAGTTGGTCGATCACCCGTTGCCGGGTCGGAAATTTTGAGATCATGGCCAATAACATTAAAAACACGATGCCACTGAACCAAAAATTACCCGTAACGATAAATAAAATGATCGCAAATATCGCGATTCCTTCAAAGGCAGCATAACATATGATGAGTGCAGACCGGTAAAGGTTTAATTTCTCCCCGATCGTTTCAGAAGAGTTTTTGATAGTTTCTATTTTTTTGTTAAAAAAATTCCTGCCCCCAATAAAAAACAGGGCCGCAACAACTCCTAACCCGATCACAATGTAAACAGCATAGTCTTGCAAAAGAGTCGTGTCCATAAAATCCACCAGCCTGAGAGCAACTGCGAGGATATAAAAGACGATTACACCGACCATGAGTGCAATGGCCAATATCCTGAGAGCGCGTATATATGATCCTTTTTGTTCAGGCATTACAAATCGAATATTTTCCCTGCATTCAGAATATTGTGCGGGTCAAATAATTTTTTGATCTCCTTCATCAGGCGCATGGAGGTTTTATCAAAAATGATTTCCATATAATCCTTTTGTACCAGGCCGATACCATGTTCACCACTGAGTGTGCCGCCCAGCTTTTTTACCAGGTAAAAAATTTCTTTAATACCTTCTTTCAGTGAACCGTTCCATACCTCATAAGAAAGCTCGCCTTTGATAATGTTAACATGGAGATTTCCGTCACCTGCATGTCCATAACAAACAGATTGAAATCCATATTTCTTCCCTATGTCTTTCACTCCTTTGAGCAAGGCGGGCAATTCGGCACGGGGAACCACTGTATCCTCCTCTTTATATATGGAGTGTGATTTAACGGCTTCCGCCACTCTCCGGCGCATTTTCCAGAGTTCAGCTTTCTGCTGGGCGTTATCCGCAAAAAGGAGTTCACCACAATCAAATTGCTGAACGATGGCGGATATGCCTTCCATTTCCTGCATCAGTACATCGGTATTGTTGCCATCTACTTCAATCAGCAAATGTGCCTCTACCCCATCTTCTATTTTCACAGAACTGCTGTCTATGAAACGACCGACCCAATCCAACGCATCCCTTTCCATAAATTCCATGGCGCTTGGCGTATACCCTGCCCGGAATATGGCACTCACCGCAGCACAAGCTTTCTCCGCAGAATTAAAGGGTACCAGCATCAACAAGTCATGTGCAGGTAATGGAATCAACCTTAATACGATCTTGGTGACTACACCGAGCGTACCCTCACTGCCTACCACCAATTGAGTAAGGTTATAGCCCGTTGCATTCTTCAAAACATTCGCACCGGTCCAAATGATCTCTCCTGTTGGTAAAACCATTTGCAGGTTAAGAACATAATCTTTTACCACGCCATACTTTACAGCCTTTGGGCCTCCGCTATTTTCAGAAATATTCCCGCCAATAAAACAAGAGCCCCGGCTACTTGGGTCTGGCGGATAAAAAAGCTTTTTTTCTTTTACTGCATTTTGCAAAACTTCTGTAATGACACCCGGCTCCGTGGTTACCTGCAGGTTTCTTTCATCGATCTCCAGGATAGTATTCATTCTTTCTGTTGAAAGTAATACACCGCCTAAGTGCGGAAGCGCTCCCCCGCTTAAACCTGTTCCCGCCCCCCGCGGAGTGACAGGAATGCGCGCTTTATTGCAGATCACCAATATCGCGCTGATCTCTTCGGGTGTTTGGGGCTGACAGACAACATCCGGCAGGTAATGAAGATCCTCGGTTTCATCATGCGAATAATGGTTGAGCGATTCCTCATCCACCAATACATATTTTTCCCCCAGGATTTTTTTGAATGCTTCGATATGCTGACTGGTCAATGGAGAACTCAGGGTGCTTTGCATGACAGGAACTTTATACTCGTAAAATTATAGAAAAAGCGGTAAGTGATGAGGGGAGTCAATACCTTCTGAATGACGGGCACATGGATTCGTGCTTATTTCCCAGGTAGCGATCAATAACGCCTTGCTTGATCAGGGAAAATTCAAAAGCTCCCCGGGTGTTATTGAAATTGCGCAGGGTGGAAACCGTAGCATCATAACTGAAAGTAAAAGTATAATCTTTATATCCCAGGCCGATCATGGGAATGACTGCATCCTTGTAACGATAATAAATTCCGCCGATCAGGATCTTTTCTCCGTCACCGGATAAATTATAATGTGCATTCACGCCTCCTACTATTTCATAAGATTTTGCCTGGAAGGACGCATAAATATTGGGATTAAAGATCCACATGTCATTGGGCATGAAACTGCCATTGATAAAACCGGTATACCTGACGGGCAGCCGGTTGCTTCCGCCGCTTTGTGATTTGAAAAAGGACTCGGGGGGACGGTTCACGTGCATGGCTGAAAAGCCGGCGTTCATATAGATCTTTTCATTGGGGAAATAAGCATAATTCATTCCCACCTGCATGTCCACATAACTGATATTATTCGCGTCAAGGGTCACACTGGTGGGCAGGTGACTGTCAAAAAAATGACCATCAAACTGATCAGGGAATTTCAGGTTGGTGACGTTGATCTGTTTATTGGCCCAACCAACATTGAACCCAAGACTTAACAGGCTGCCTGCATTGATCATCTGGTGATAAGCCACCGATCCATACACTTTCGTTGATGTAAGATTACCGCTTCCGGCAACATCTCTCAATATCACACCCCCCAGTCCCATCCAACCCGTGTTATCCTGGTTTTGCAGTAATTGTATATCGCCGAAAACACTCATCGTTTTATAAGGAACGGCCATCACAGACGACCATTGATTGCGATAATTCACAGCGAGCCGGTAATCTCCATCCGGGATGAATCCCGTATTGGCAGGATTGGTGAGCAGCGGGCTATTGAAGAATTGGGAAAAATGAAGGTCCTGGGCATTTGCGGAAATCACAAATACCAAATTCCAAATACCAAATAATATTTTATACTTCATTTTCATTATTCACTCTTTTGCCAATGTGTCCCTGAGCTTAGGTACCTGAGCCTGTCGAAGGGTTCCCATTGTATCTAAATTTACCGTATTAAAGTAATATCTCCGCGCCTAGTTGTTTTAGTGCCATCGAAAAATTCTACATCCAGTGTATAAGCGTACACATCCATAGGTTGTACTACACCTTTCACTCTTCCATCCCAACCCTGTAACCGGTTCCCGGTTTCAAAAACTTTTTGCCCCCAACGATTCCAGATGATGAATTGCATTTTGGCGATACCGAACCCACGAACCAAAATCACGCTGTTAATATCCCCGCTTTGCGGCGTAAAGGCATTCGGAACGTCTACCAATGGATTGATCAGTGTTTTCACCTGGCGGCAAGCTGAATCGGGACAACCGGCAGGATTATAGGCAGTCAGGCATGCATTAAATGTACCCGTTGCATTATACTGATGCTGTACTGGCAGGCGGGAAGTTGTGCGTAAGGTATCTCCATCTCCAAAATCCCATTTGAACAGGGTCGCATCCGGTGAAGAAAGATTGGTAAATGTTGTGGGCGTATTCTCCACGGGTGGATCCGGTGTGTAAAAGAAATCAGCAAGGGGATTATCAAATACCGATATCGTGAACCTTGCCGTATCGGTCAGGTTACAGGTGTTGGGATCATTGGCCACCAACACAATATTATAGGTACCTGCGGTACTGTACAGGTGGGTCGGATTAACAGCAGTCGATGTTCCCCCATCCCCGAAGGTCCATTCAAAACTGGAGCCCGCTAAAGAAGTATTCGTAAACACCGCATTGTAGGGTGTACATCCTGTGGGAGGAGTAGTGAATTGAGCTTTGACGTTGGCAGCCACCCGTAACTGGACGGTCATCGAATCGGGCGCATTGCAATAATTTGTATCCACCAGTATCAGGCGTACATTATAAGTTCCTGGCCCGGTATAATTGTGAAATACCGA
>DATINK010000211.1:0-1826 GCA_035474355.1 Chitinophagaceae bacterium
GTTTAACAGGAATAAATATAAAAACGCTGATGTCGTCTCCGGACATATATCATGATACGGTCCTGGCGAAAATTGAAGTAGATGATGCTCCCTATAAAGTGGCTTTATTCAGAATCGCAAACAATAGGGCTGAAAAAATACTGGCTGAGGGCGACCCTCATCCTTCTTTTCCCGATAAAAAGGTCATCGACATCAGGGATTTTAATTCTTCGGGTGCCGATCACCTGGTCATAGAAGCGAATGCCAACAAACGGATCTCTTTGACAGAAAGCAGTTCCTGGGTCTCTTATAGCAAGGGAAACTGGAAAACAATTATCGGGGGTCCTGATGAACTGCAGGCACCTAAAGGCTATAGTGGATATAAGGTTGGCCAACTACTTTTTTTGAAGCCGGACCAGGACCGGGTATTGATTCCTGTATCATTGATCAAAACCGATTATGTAACCAGCACGTCCGGCACCTCGATCTATACGTATTATGTGCCTTATGCAGTTTATTTTTTCGATGGAGAGAAGCTTTCAACACTGATCAGGGATGATATGAAAATTATGTTGTCTTCAGCTTTACCCGTATCAGCCCGCCAGATCCCCGGAATACAAGGCGCTTTTATTTCCTTATCATTGTCCAAAGGGGATAATTATTTTGATTTTACAACAGACAATCCCCTCCCGGCAGAAGTGCCTGCATTGAAAACCAACGGGACTGACAAGATCATGCTGAGTGATGTTATCGGCCGGACCGGTGACAGGCGTTTTATCGCCGTCATCACGCAGGAAATCACCACGCAGGAATCAAAGAAAAGAACTACGATTGAAAAGAATATTACTGGTTTTTTTGAATTAAGTTTTCAAACCTTAAAACAGTAACCATTGGAAGACATTAAAAAGATCAAACCGAAATTACTTGCCGAAGGCATTACCGGTTATTATGTTCATGGGGATGCAATGACAGTAGGATATGTGGAACTGCTGGAAGGCAGCAGTATCCCGATGCACCAGCACGTACAGGAACAGATCACTTACATAATTGAAGGCCAGCTCGACATGATCATCGATGGTAAAGAGTGTATTCTGAAATCAGGTTATTATCATGTAATACCCGCCAACACTCCTCATTCGGCAATTGCACGTACATTTTGTAAGGTGATTGATGCATTTTCGCCTGTCAGGGAGGACTATAAGATATAAATCATTGAAAAGCCTTCTGTCCATACTGATCATTATCTGTTACTCCGGGGCCCGGGCCCGGGCCCAGGCAGACAATGAAATACAGGTTTATGCATCCCCGACAGTAAGCCGGGGTACGACGATCTTTGAATTGCACAGCAATTACACTTTTAAGGGGAGTAAATTTCTCACTGAACCTTTCGTTGCAAAAAGACTGAATGAAACCCTGGAGATCACACATGGATTTGGAAAATATTTCGAAATTGGTTTTTATACTTTTACCACGATCGATCACAAAGAAAATTATCAATACCTTGGTAACCAGATCAGGCCTCGCGTGACTGTACCGGATAACTGGAAATGGTCAATGGGTGCAAGCTTGTCTGTAGAATTCGGCTTTTTCAGGCCCGATGATACCACAAATTTTGTATGGCAGGGGGAGATCCGGCCCATCCTGGACAAGACGATCAAAAACTGGTATTTTGCTTTCAACCCGAATATTGAATTTGTATTGACAGGAGATGATAAAGGATTGGGAATAGCGCCCCAATTCAAAATGGTATACACCTGTAGCCAAAAAGTGGGTATCGGGTTAGAATATTATGGCGCATTAGGTTCTTTCAAAAAAATATTGCCGGGTCATTTCCAGGAACACCTGAT